>CAYFVI010000082.1:0-2664 GCA_964346525.1 uncultured Dehalococcoidaceae bacterium | reverse complement strand
TCAGGCTCAGGTAGAGGGCGTTGGCTATGGTATTCCTATGGTCGAACCCGAGGAAGTGGCCAGGATTGCCAGGGATGCCGTGGACCGCGGCTTCAGCGAGCTTGAACTCAAGGTGGGCGACCAAGACCCGTCCCGGGATGTGGAGCGTCTTCGAATGGCACGCGAGGCCGTGGGCAGTAAACCCTCCATAAAACTGGATTTCAATAAAGGGTACGATGCCAGCACCGCAATCTCAATAATCAAGGAGATGGAACCGTACGGCATCCAGTGGGTGGAACAACCCGTCGATTACTGGGACCTTGAGGGGATGGTTAGAATTCGCCATTCTATTGCCACACCTCTGGTGGCCGACGAATGCGTTAATACCGCACACGAGATGATGATAGTGGCCAAAATGGGGGCTGCCGATGCCATTCATATCAAGCCGGCGGTGAAAGGTGGTTTAACCGAGGCCAAGAGGATCGAATTCGTTGCTTCGGCGGCGGGGATGTTCATCATACCGGGGACCATGGTGCCTACCGGCGTGGGTATGGGGGCGGTGCATACCTTCCTTGCCTCCTGCCGTCAAGTCCATCGCGGTGTTCATGGCTCTCCGCTGGACCTTCTGGCCGACGATATTGTGAAAGACCCGATACCACCGGGCTCCCCTACGGTACACATATCGGATAAGCCCGGGCTTGGTTTTGAGCTGGACGAAGAGAAAGTGGCCAAATACAGGACCGCCTGAACTGGCTCCGGTTTATCCCGCCAAGTGGCTGGCAGTGAAACCTCTGGTGGGCAATTTCTGAGTTCCAGAGAGTACCATGGTAAAAGATATATCGCCTCTACCTATAGATAAAGAGAAGTTGAGGAACTATGTGGAGGGAATCTGTTCCCGCTCGCCAAGGTATGCCGGAACAGAGGGCGAGGCGGAAACCCAACAGTATATCATTCGTGAAGGGGGTAAGTTTGGCATCAGCGTTGGGCAGGAACAGTTTGACTATCGGCACTACTGGCCCAGATTTTCCCGGCTGGAAGTCTGTGCTCCCTTTGAAGAGGTTTTAGACCATCTGCCACTGTGCTGTGCCGGGAACGGCGTGGCAGAAGGAGAGGCGGTATATGCCGGTGCTGGCCGACAGGAGGATATGGCCGCCCTGCAGCGAGCGGGAGTTCAAATTAAAGGGAAGGTGGTTATGGCGAGCAGCGGCTTCCCTCATTTCACATATCCGGTGGCCGAGCAGTACGGTGCTGCCGGCTATGTTGTGCTCACCGATGCGCCGGGCAACCTTTGTCGCGCTGGCACGGCCACGGCAAATTTTGAACCCGGAAAAATCCCCGGGGTTCTGGTCCCGGCGCCTGTAGGGCAAAGATTGCTCATGCTTATGAGCACTGGTCGACTGAAGTTGCGGGTCACTTCACAGGGCGATTTTTCCAGCAAAGCAAGCGTCAATATCATTATGACCGTTCCCGGTACCATACGGCCTGCCGAGGAGATAGTCCTGGTCACTCATTACGACAGCCACAACCTTGGAAAACATGCCTGGGACAATGCTTCAGGCTGCGCGGCGGTCCTCGAGTTAACGAGGTGCTTCAGCCAGACAAGACCGGCCAGGACTATCAAGAGCATCTTCTTCGGGGTTGAAGAACTCGGTCTATGCTGGGGGTCATCCTCTTATGTAAAAAGACACATAAGCGAGATGTCGTCCATTAAAGCAGTGGTCGTATTTGATGGCCTGGGGTGTCCCTATGACCATCGATTCCAGCTGCGGACGACCAGCGAAGCCCGTCCTTTCGCTTTAACCGTAATGAAGGAACTGGGGCACCGTTTTACCGAGCATGAGCTTGGTGCCAGGCCGGGACCGGTTGCTGATTACGAGCCCTTTAAGGCTCAGGGCGTTCCGGTTATCTGGGTTAACGGAGAGAAGCCGATTTATTTTCACACGGCGGGAGATGACCCTGAAACCTTGGATTACGACAAGTTGAAGACACTGACGGATATCAACAGGGAGATTATCTGCCGCCTGGCTGCCCAACCGGCTTTTCCCTTCTAGACTGAAACTTTGCCTGTTGGTTCACGCCGCATGATAGAATAAGCATTATTATGGCGGGCGAAGTACAAACAAGAATCGTGTTCCGGGTTCAGCCCAATGCGGGCCAAAACCAGTTGCTGGGTTTCAAAGAAGGGGTGCTGTACGTAAGAATTGCGGCACCTCCACTGAAGGGCAAAGCTAATCAGGAGTTAATCAAATTCCTCAGCCATATCTGGGGAGTGAGTAAGAGCAACCTGACTATTGAAAAAGGCATGGCCAGTAAGAGGAAAGTTATCGCTATCAGTGGCTTAACGCAAGACGAAATAATGAGACGCAGCAAGATGAATTAATGGCTAAACAGAACAGCCGGTTGTCCGTCGGTTCGGTTATTTCCTAGATTGCCTGTTGTCGGCTTCTCTCTCGCCGTGATAGGACCAATCCGGTGATAAAAGCGCCCAGTCCGATTATGTTAAGAAAGCCAAGAGAAACTAACTGCAGCTCGCCAACGATGCTGCAGGCATTGGGAATAACAAACGTTATCAGCAAACCCGCGACCACGCTAAAAGCTACGGTAAACATTCCTCCAACGCGCAATACGCTGCTGAGATTATAACCGTTCAATGTTATCTACCTCCGTAATTACCTAAGCGGAACA
>CAYFVI010000081.1:0-7606 GCA_964346525.1 uncultured Dehalococcoidaceae bacterium | reverse complement strand
CGGCACTGCACGCACTTGGACATATCGCGAATCATACGGGGGTGCTCATCCTCAATGGGATAGTAGTGCTTGCGGGTGCGGAAGCGGGGCAGCCCTATCTCAAGGTCGGCGGCAATACGGCGCAGTTCGCAGATATTGGCCTTGTCGCAGATGAGACAGGCATCGGGGTGGCTGGCCAGCATCAGCTCGACCAGTATTCTGCGCGTGGCAATCACTTTCGGCGAGTGGGTCTGTATTACCATACCTTCAGTAATTGGGGTATGGCAGGAGCCGACCAGCGTTCGGGAGCCTTCCACCTCAACCACGCAAAGACGGCAGGCCCCGATGGGCGACAGATCCTGAATATAGCAGAGAGTCGGGATATCGATGCCGTTTTCCCGGGCCACCTCCAGGATGGTCATGCCGGGGCGGCCGCTCACCTCTTGGCCGTTTATGGTCAGGTTTATCTTGCTCTCCACGCCTGTATAATTGAATTAACTTACCGGTGATATCGGTTAAATAGTTAGGGGTGCACGCGCAACCGCACCCCTATTCTGTTTGCTACCACTATGTTACCACATAGGTGAATAATCGACAAGTTCAATCCGGCAGAGTCAGATACCTTTACTCATCGAGGCGTTTGCCGTCCAATTTACCACTATGATAAACTTTGAGAGATTCCACATGAAGATTCTGGTAACCAATGACGATGGCATTTTCGCTGACGGCCTGTGGGTACTGGTACGGGAACTGACCGCCATCGCCGAGGTCGTGGTGGTGGCTCCGGATAGAGAAAAGAGTGCCTCCGGCACCGCGGTGACGCTCTGGGAGCCATTGCGGATAAGACGGGTGAAGCCGGTGGTCCCGGGTGTGGAAACGTACGCGGTGGAAGGTACGCCATCAGATAGTGTCCTTCTGGCTCTGGGCAGCCTTATCCAGAGCCAGGTCGATCTGGTCGTTTCCGGCATAAACTGGGGGATGAATCTGGGGGACGATATCTACATCTCAGGGACGGTAAGCGCCGCCCTTCAGGGTTATCTGCACGGCTATCCCGCCCTGGCCGTTTCCACGGAACGAGACAATGAAACCGGCTTTCAGACCACAGCCCGGCTGGTCGCCCTGCTGGCGGGACGGCTCCACGCCAGCCCACCATCAAAAAACTTATTTCTCAACGTCAATGTACCCGGCCTGCCGCGGGATAAAATCGGCCGCATTCAGGTCACCAGACTGGCCAACGAGAGCCACATCAACACCGTCACCGAGGGAAATGACGGCAAGAGAAACTACTACTGGCTGGTGCGGCAGAGACAGGACGGTAGCCAGGACCGGAAAACGGATGTCTGGGCTGTGGACCACGGCCGCATATCCATAACCCCCCTGTTCTCCAGCCTGCCCGCCAAGACGCTGTCGGCGTTGCTGAATAACCTCTGCTCCGGACTGCTTGCGGAATTAACCGGGTCTGCCGTGTGAGGTTGTCATGTCCCATTACATTGGCGTCGATATAATTGAAATAGGTCGTATCAAGGAGGCGGTGAACCACTGGGGAGAAAAGTTCCTCAGGCGCGTCTACACCGAGTCCGAACTGGCGGCTTACCGCCATAAACCATCGTCGCTGGCGGCGCGTTTTGCCGGCAAAGAAGCGGTCATGAAGCTCCTGGGCACAGGCAGATACGGAGTCCACTGGAGAGAGGTTGAGACGCTCTCCATGCCCAGTGGTAAGCCGCGGGTAAATCTATATGGAAGAGCCTTGACCAGGGCCAGCGAGCTGGGCATTAAAGAGATTGCTGTCAGTCTTTCCCATTCCAAGGAATACGCCGTCGCCTATGTAAGTGCCATCTCGGAAACGAATCAACCGGCAAAGTCTGACAACCAGTCGGGAAAAACAAACCTTTGAGCTACTCAGAACAAACACCGGCTGCCAGAAAACCAGGGATATTTTACGGCTACTGGATGGTGGCCATTTCCGTAATGTGTCTTGGCCTTTTCTCCGGCAGCGGTGTCGGCGCTTTTAGCCTCTTTGTCACCAATCTGCAGACCGCTTTTGGCTGGGGCCGGGGAGAAATCATGCTTGCCTTCACCATTTACTACCTGTTTACCGGGCTCGCTGCTCCAGCGGTCGGCTGGCTGGTGGACCGCTATGGGGTAAGGGGAGTTATTGCCGGCGGCTCTCTGCTCGCCGGGCTGGGTTTCGCATCGCTATACGTTCTCCAGGGTCTGTGGCATCTTTATCTCGCCTACTTTTTTATCGGCATCGGTCATGCCGCTATCGGTCAGGTGTCAACCAGCACCATGGTCTCACACTGGTTCGTCAAGCGCCGCGGTACTGCCATAGGCATCATGTCCACCGGCATCGGTATCGGCATACTGGTGCTGGCACCGATTGTCGGGAGCTTTCTCATTCCCACCTTTGGCTGGAATATATCCTATGCCGCTCTGGGACTGTTTAACCTGTCTCTCCTGCCGCTGGCGATATTCGTGGTCAGAACCAGACCGTCAGATATGGGGCTCCACCCTGATGGCGTTGTCGATGACGAGAGCATTGCTGAACTGGAAGCGGCACGTAATGTTACCAGTGGGCTCAGTCTGAGAATGGCGCTGGGTACTTCGGCATTCTGGTTTTTATGCATAGCCTTCTTATTCAATGGCTTCAGCGCCATGGGGGTTATCCAGACCCAGGTACCCCACCTCCAAGACAAAGGATTCCCCCTGCCGCTGGCCGCCCATACGGTTACCGGTCTGGGCCTGGGCAGCGCCATCGGCAAATTCATCTTCGGCTGGCTCTGCGATATCATCAAGGCCAAGCAGGCCTGTGCCCTCAGCCTCGTGCTCCTGGTTATCGCCACCGTTATCCTCATACTGATAAAGCCGGGGGCACCTGTGGCGATAATCTGGCTCTACGCGATTATTCTCGGGCTGGGTTCAGGGGGCTGGCTGCCCACCATGTCCATTATGGTCAGCCGTAACTTCGGCGCCGCCTCTTATGGAGCTATCTTCGGCATGATATCTCTGGCGCAGGCCGTCGGCGTTTCCGCCGGCCCTCTGTTCGGTGGATATATGTATGACACCACGAATACCTATTTCTGGGCATTTATCATCTTCTTATGTCTTTATGCCGTAGCCATCCCCGCCGTTCTGGCGGTACGCCGCCCAAAATCATTCGCCTGAGTGTCTTAGTATGTGATTCTGACAGCAAACGTTCTCACTCATAGTCTTTTCTCGGTGGACTGAACACGCTGACCATTACCGTCCGCTGTTCGTGAGTTACACCTCCGTGAATAACGCCAGGAGGGACATGATACACATCACCCGGCTTCAATAACTGGCCTTCATCACCGATTTTCATATCAAATTCGCCCTCGATTATCAGGGACATCTCCTCATATGGATGGCTGTGTAAAGGTGATTCTGAGTGAGGCTGCAGGGCAACGTCACAGAGCATTACGTTCTTTCCCGAAATAGCACGGACCGAGAACCCCGGTGCCGGCTCAATAGTCTTAAAGCTCTGATGACCAAAACGGTAAAACATCGCTCACCTCCCTTTTGGTTATACACGCTGGAATTCGATAATGAGTTAAATTATAGCCCTATTACGGTTATTGTCAACAGCGGAGACATCTCCAGATAGGGCTTGCCCTGGCATAACCGCCGGGTAGTGTTAATTTAGCTTTAATAGACGATGGATTAATATTAATGTACTGCTGACGACTAGCTCCTGGCCTGCAGCCACTCCAGCCGGTTTTTTACCAGACGGCCAGCGGCAGCACGAGACCCGGCCTTCTTTAGCTCGTTGGCCAGTGTCACATCGCCGATAACATCGCGAATCCAGTTGCTGAAATCATTGTTGACGCCGCTGACATGGCGCTGATAGACTTCTTCTGCCATTTCCGGCAGGTACGCAGCCAGTTCCCCCAGATTCTTAAGCTCTCTGCCATCATTGCACCAGAATATCTCATCAGCCGGGACTTCGCTCAGTCGCTTTCTGATTATGTCCTTCTTTATCGCTGTCATCAGTTTCTCTCCCTCATTCCGCCAGTTATTACTTATGTTGATGCAAAAGTGCTATTTCATCAGAGACAGAAACGAATGGGAGGAAGTTACTCCTCCCATTCGCACTACATACCAGCCTGATTATTTATTTACCTCTTGGTGCCAAAGGGCGGTTTGCTGGTGCCACCACCTGGCTTGCCCGGCTTTTTAGCCATTACAGTATCACCTCCTTGCTCGCCTAGCTGCCTGCTAAACTCATATTTGATAATATCCGGATACTTTATCCGGACGCTTTGAAATGACGTTCTTTAATCCACCGAGCGACATATTTCGGGTCGTTAGAATCAAACATTTTGATACCTTTGCCCGTCGGCTCCATTCCATCCACAGAAACCGCCGTCAGAATATACTTCTTCCCCTTTGCCGGATAATCCGGATTTAGCTCGACCAAAGCGGCACCCCGCTCCAGCGGTCCACCCGATGCCGGACTTGACGAGAGATAGAAATGGATTTTGTTATTGGCTTCGGTCAGTGCCTCGACCTGATTTCGAATCTCCTGCTCGGTGTAAATCGTGATCTTGGGCATAGCCCGCTTTTCCTCAAGGTCCACCTTTTTCGCTTGCTTATCGAACCAGCCCTCGTAAAGGATCAGCTTCGGGTACTGGTCAAGTGTGGTATAGTCTTTTACTTTTACTTTCCTGTCCATTGCCTCATAGTCGGCAAAAATCCTGACGTCAAACCCCTGCTCTCCTCCGGCTCTTGGGCGCATCACCGCTGAAAGTCTCCACACCCATCTCGGCTCTTTAGCCATATGCTTGATAAGATAATTGCCTAGAATTTCGGGGATCGTCTTTGGTCCGGGCAGCTTTTCAACTTTTTCAGCTCCGACTTTGGCAGGTGCTGTCCCGGCGTCAGCAACCGGCGCCGCGCTCAGCGCAGCGGTATCAACACTCGCAGAGCCTACCTTAGCCGGAGCCGCCACGATTTTCTTTTTTCTCCAGAACATCTATCAGGCCTCCTCATTATTTTTTCGGTATCTCCCTTGACTTCTACACAATACCATGTAATACTAGTTATGTTTTATAAATGATGATTTATTTTTCACGTATTATACATCACGACTTTCGCTTTGTCAATAGTTTGATAAATTATTTAATAAAATTTTGGTTTTTCCCAAACGTGTTAACACATATTGATTTACTAACCAAAAAATATATATTTGAATGCACTGCAGGGGGTTGCATCATCCAGGTTAGCTGTGTTATAAAGTAAGGCAGTTTATCTGGCATGATTTAATAATTATGATTTATGGTTCATTTTTCTTCATTTGCAGACGATGTCCGAGTGGAAATTTTTAACCAACCATGCCGTTGTCCTCAGCTATATTTCAATCCATCCCCGGATAACCGCCCGGGAACTATCTGCTGCCATTGGCATCACAGAAAGGGCAACGCGCAAAATAATTGCCGACCTGCTTCAAGATGGCTACATAAGTAAGGACCTGGAAGGCAGGCGCAATCGCTATCACGTTAATCCTGACCTGCCACTGCGCCATCCCGGACTGGAGGAGACGGCAGTTGGTTATCTGCTCGAGATACTGGGGTGGAGAAAGCGGGGACGTCCGCGTAAAGCAAAATGATGCCTTTCCGCTGGAGATATATCGTTATTCCCATATTCTTCCTGCTCTTATCCCTTGGCCTCACCATTTATTTTTACCCGAAGCTTCCCGGGGAAGTGGCCTATCACTTCAGGGACGGTCTCCCCGACCGATGGACCGGGCGCGGCGTGGCTACCGCCTGGCTTTTAGTGCCCCAGTTCCTGCTAACCGGCCTGGGCGCCGCCATTGTTATGGGCATAATCAGGCTCGGAAGTCGCTTCCAGCCGACGGCCGGAAAAGGTTCCGAAAGGCTGCTGCTGCTCATGGGCAATATGGTTGCTCTGCCGCAGATCGTCCTCGCCTTTGCAATGCTGGCCATTTTCAGCTACAATGCGTACGAGATATACCTCATGCCTTTATGGCTCTTCGCCCTGATCGTAATGGGCCTTGGGGGCATTGTTCTGGGAGCACTTTTCTTCCTCGCCCTACAGCAGGCCCTGACAAAAAAGTTATAATTACCATATGACATACGTTAAGGAGCATTTTTAATGGCCGAAAAAACGCCGGGTCCGGTTACCATGGAGAAGCTCGTCTCGCTCAGCCAGCGGCGAGGTTTCATTTTTCCGAGCAGTGAAATCTATGGCGGACTATCAAGCTGCTGGGACTACGGGCCGCTGGGCGTGGAATTGAAGCGCAACGTTAAGCAGGCCTGGTGGCGCGCCGTGGTCCAGGAGCGCGATGACATGGTGGGGTTGGATGCCAGCATTCTGATGCACCCGCAGACGTGGGCGGCCAGCGGACACCTCGAGCAGTTCGCCGACCCGCTGGTGGAGTGCAAAAACTGCCATCTGAGGTGGCGCAGCGACGAGGCCACCGGCAGCAGATGCCCCTCCTGCAGCGGTGAGCTCACCGAGCCGCACCTGTTCAACCTGATGTTCAAGACCTTTATGGGGCCGGTGGAGGAGGACGCTAACGTGGTCTACCTGCGGCCGGAGACTGCGCAGGGTATCTTCGTCAATTTTGAGAACGTGCTCAATACGACGCGGAAACGGCTGCCTTTCGGCATCGCCCAGCTCGGCAAGGCGTTCCGCAATGAAATCACCACCGGCAATTTCATCTTCCGCAGCCGCGAGTTCGAGCAGATGGAAATCGAGTACTTCGTCCGGCCGGAGACGGCCGATGAATGGTTCGACTACTGGCTCGAGGAGAGACGCAGGTGGTATCTGAGTCTCGGCATCAGGGAGGATAACCTGCGCCTGCGTCCCCACGGCCAGGAAGAACTGGCGCATTACGCCAAGAAATGTTACGACATCGACTACAATTTCCCCATGGGCTGGTCGGAGCTGGAGGGCATCGCCAACCGCGGCGATTACGATCTGAGGCAGCACGCCAAATACAGCGGCCGGGAGATGACCTACTTTGATGAAGAGGCCAACGAGCATATTGTCCCCTACATCATCGAGCCATCGGCCGGTGTGGACCGCTCGGTGCTGGCCTTCCTCTGCGATGCCTATGATGAAGACATAGCCCAGGGCGAGCTGCGGGCCGTGCTCCACCTGCACCCAGCGCTAGCGCCGTACAAAGTAGCCGTGTTGCCGCTGAGCAAGAAGGAGAACCTGGCGAAGACGGCCCGGGAGGTATATGCTGACCTGCGCCCGTGCTGGATGGTCCATTACGATGACACCCAGAGCATCGGCCGGCGCTACCGCCGCCAGGACGAGGTCGGCACGCCGTTCTGCGTCACTATTGACTTCCAGTCGCTGGAAGACCAGCAGGTTACCATCCGGGAACGCGACAGCATGAACCAGATACGGGTGCCCATCGCCACTCTCAAGGAGACGCTGGCCGCCAAGCTGGCCGGCGAAGACCTCTTTGTGCTGCCGGAGGGTGGGCAGATATGGAAGCAGGAAGGGGCATAGGTATTTAAGAGAGGCGAATCTCCCGAACTATAGTGAAAATGGGTGTTTAAGAGGGGCTTCGCCCCTCTTCTAAAAAGAATTTCCCCTTCCCTTTGCTAAAGGGAAGGGGGACACAGGGAGATAG
>CAYFVI010000080.1:0-4203 GCA_964346525.1 uncultured Dehalococcoidaceae bacterium | reverse complement strand
CGTCCGCAACTTCCTGATGGCCTACCAGGTCGAGGACAAATCGCCCAGAACCATCGAAAACTACAAGATGGTGCTGACGCCATTCCTCGCCTTTCTGGGCAACAGGAAGCCCGACAGCTACGAAATACGTAGCTTCCTTGCCAGCCTGAATGGAAAGCTGGGGCCGCACAGCAGAACCACATTTGAGGCAATCAGCAATAACCAGACCGAAATCACGACCATCATTGATATTCCCGGCATGGACGCATCTACGGACAAGACTTTTCTGAACAGCCGATTGGAGCGCAATGCTCAAATCAGGAAACAACTCATGGAATCTGAAATCTAGAATTTTATTCAGCAATGCTTCTTAATCGTGTATTGCTCTATCCACCTGAGCCACACGGCATACTTCCTGAAGTGAACAATCGGCACTCGCCCCACCGTTAACCAGCTTTAAGACGCGTCAGTGCCATAGCCAGAAAACCGGCACCCAGACCGATGAAAAGACCCTGTACGAGGTAGCCTAACGCCCAGCCGATCCCCATACCGATAAACAAACCGGCAGGAATAAACAGTCCGCTGACTTCCCATTTTTTCTTGGCTTTTCCTGTCTCATCGGTCATCTCTATTACCTCCTTCTAACCGACCACTCCCTCCTTGCCTTGCTGGTCAGCAGGAGCGAAAGGTGTTGAAATTATAGGTGCGTTAATGAGCTTTGTCAATAAATATTGCTCTCATTACATGGGCAGATGCTTGTCTTGTTATATACAACTCTCTATAATAGACTTCCGGAGGTATGTCCAGAATATAGTCAAATGAACTCACTCCGTCCGTTATTTATTGCGATAACTGCCCTCCTTTTTCTGTTCTCCGGCTGCTCCGGGGAGCCAGATATCTACCGGGAACCAGGTGCAGTTATCACCGTGAAGGTAAATCAGGAATTTATCTTTGCCACGGAAACAAATCCTTCCACGGGCTATATGTGGACTGCCACCGTGGACGAAAATATGCTGGAACTGGTTTCATCAACCGTGGAAATCGGCGAGGCGGTGCACGGGCAAGCCGGGACCGGTCTGGAGCAACATTTCCGCTTACGAGCTTTAAAGAAAGGCACCACTGAAGTCCAGTTAAACCTCAGAGGCCCTGATATAAAACACAGCTGGGACCAGAAGGTATTCCCGGTAGAAATCCGATAAACGCAGCGCTACTTCTTATCGAGAAGGTGGCAGTTCACGCAGTTGGGCATGGGCTCACTCCTCAGGCCAGCGATAAGATTCTGGACCCCCATGACGCTCATGTTTATCCCGGTATCCAGGGTCTGGGTGCCGACATGTGGCAGGACGATGACATTGTCCAGCTTCAACAGCGGGTCATCCGGCGACATCGGTTCAGGCTCGGTGACATCCAGCGCGGCGCCCAGTATTTGTTTTCGCCTCAGGGCTTCATAAAGCGCTTTCTGGTCAATTACCCCGCCCCTGGCAGTATTGATCAGCATGGCTGTCGGTTTCATGCTGGACAGCTCCCTGGCGCCGATTAAATGTCGGGTTTCTTTGCTCAAGGGGACGTGAATGCTGACGAAATCAGACTTCTTGAGCAGCGTCGGTATATCCTCGACGTATTCTGCCCCGAGCTCGGTTTCATCCGGTTTACGGTGCCGATTATGGTAGAGCACTTTCATACCGAAGCCTTTTGCCCGCCGTGCCACCGCAGCGCCAATCCGCCCCATACCGATGATGCCCAGCGTTTTCCCATGCACGTCGTATCCCAGCATCTCCATGGGCCCGAAGTTGCGCCATTCACCATCGATAACAATCCTGGCCATCTCGGGGAGTCGACGGGATATGGCCAGCAGGAGGGCAAAGGCAAGGTCAGCGGTGCTTTCCGTGACCACGCCCGGTGTGTTACTGACCCTGATTCCCCTTTTCGTGGCCGCGTCAATGTCTATATTATCGTACCCCACACTGACATTGGCGATGACCTTGAGCTGCGGAGCCGTGTCCATGGCTTCGCCATCTATCGGGTCGCCTCCCCACTGCAGAATGCCAGCAGCATCTCTAATGCGCCGGAGAAACTCGTCACGTGGTATAGGCTCCAAGTCCGTCCAAGCATCGACCTGGGCGTGTTTCGAGAGCAGTTCTATTGCTTCCTGAGCTACCGTTCTGGTAACGAAGACTTTGATCATCTGCACCCTCCTCAGCTGGTATAATTACAGCGACAGCAATGTGTTTAAGGTGTTATTTATCATATCGAAAATTTGCCAAGATTGTCCAGCGTGTACCGTTCTGCCTGCTTGACTAATGCGCATCGGGACAGTAGACTAATTGGGTTCAGAGCGCACGGTGGTGCCATGAAGATTATCGGTCTGACCGGCGGCTATGGCAGCGGCAAAAGCACGGTGGCCAGGTTCCTGGCCGAACTGGGAGCGGCCGTGATTGATGCCGACGAAGTAGGACATGAGGTCTTCCGACCCGGCACCGAGGCCTGGCGGGAGGTGGTCGGGACCTTCGGCCAGGCGATTATCAACTTTGATGGGACCATCGACCGCCGAAAGCTGGGCAAAATCGTTTTCCGCGACCCGGATGCCAGAGCCAGGCTGAACAAGATAATGCACCCCCGGATATATGAGCGGGTGAAGGCCCTGGTTGAGGAATACCGGCAAAAGGGGTTTGCTGTCGTCGTCGTTGAAGCGCCACTGCTGCTGGAGGCGGGATGGAAATCCATGTTTGATGAGGTATGGGTTACCAGCGCCCCGCAGGCAACGGTGCTCAGCAGAATGAAAGAGCAAAAAGGCATCTCTGAGGCTGAGTTACTGGCCCGTCTCCACGCCCAATTGACCGATGAGGAAAGGACCGAGCAGGCGGACGTGGTCATCTCCACCTATGGTACTCTTGACGAGTTAAAGGAAGAGGTCGGGGCGCTGTGGCGCGAACTGCATTCCCGTATTTGACATGCAAGCGTGGTAGCTGGTATAATAATTTGGTTTTTCTATTTGGAGGTTTACCATTTACGCGATAGTTGAAACCGGCGGCAAACAGTATAAAGTGTCTCCGGGCCTGATAATAGAGGTAGAACGTTTGGGCGTGGTCGAAGGCAGCAGCGTGGAGCTGGATAAAGTCCTTTGCCTCGCCGATGATGCCGCGGTAACGCTGGGCACGCCGACGGTTGACGGGGCCAAGGTAATTGCCACCTCGCAGGGAGAGGAAAAAGGCGGCAAGGTCGTTGTCTTCCGTTACAAGCCAAAGATTCGCTACAGCAAAAAGACAGGCCACCGGCAGCTTTACACCAGGCTGGTCATCGACAGGATAATTGGGCCGGGAGAGGCTGCGGAAGAACCTGTTAAGAAGCCGCGCCGCCGCAAAAAAGGAGTGACCAAAGATGGCGCATAAAAAAGGAGGCGGTTCCAGTCGCAACGGCCGGGACAGCCAGCCGAAACGGCTTGGCGTGAAGCGGTTCGCCGGGCAATTAGTTAACGCCGGTACCATTCTGGTCAGACAGAGAGGTACTCAGATATTTCCCGGCAACAATGTCGGTGTTGGCCGGGATCACACCCTTTTCGCTCTCATTGACGGTACGGTCAGCTTTGAGCCGGCCGCTAAAAATCGCAGAAAGGTCAGCGTTTACGCTAGCTAACAACCGTGAAAGACAAGATTCATCCCAAGTATTTCAATGACGCCAGGGTTGTCTGTTCCTGTGGCAATACTTTCACCACCGGCTCCACCAGAAAGGAGCTGAAGGTTGAGGTATGCAGCCAGTGCCACCCCTTTTATACCGGGGAAAGGCGCGTCCTCGATACCACGGGCCGGGTGGAGCGTTTCAAGAAACGCTACAAGGTGAAAGATTAAATCAGCACGCTGATTAAGAATCGGGAGCGGGAGATTATCAGCACCGCTCCTTTTTCATTATTGAAGAACATTGATGAAGGCGAAGTTCCATTACGGCGGGCAGGCAGTTATCGAAGGGGTGATGATACGCGGCCAGAAGGCGGTGGTCACTGCCGTGCGACGCCCCAAAGGCGAGGTAACTACCAACAGCCGACCTCTGTCCTCAATATATACGGGCTGGGTGCGAAAAACGCCTTTGCTGCGGGGAGTCATCGTCATCATCGAGGCGATGGTGCTGGGCATCAGCAGCCTGCTTTACTCGGCGAATGTATCGCTGGAGGAGGAAGAGGAGGAAATCACCGGGAAAGCGGTATGGCTGATGATAGCCACCGCGGTGCTG
>CAYFVI010000079.1:0-4235 GCA_964346525.1 uncultured Dehalococcoidaceae bacterium | reverse complement strand
GCTGTCCTCGCCTCGAGGGGAGGCTGCATTCATACCGCAATCCGGGGAAGTGCCGGAACTGGCAGACGGGCCAGACTTAGGATCTGGTGTCGCAAGACGTGGGGGTTCGAGTCCCCCCTTCCCCATAAGGCCCATTATGGTAAAACAGGTGACAGATTTAAAGCAGATGCTGGAAACAGCAGTGGAGAAATTCGCCGACAAAACGGCCATTGTCTGCGGCGAGCGCCGCGTGTCCTATGCGGAACTGGACGAAACCTCAAACAGATTGGCCAATGCCTTTATGGCGATGGGGGTCAGGAAAGGCGACCGCATTGCTATGTTAATGGCCAATAGCGCGGAATTTGTCAGCACGTATTTCGGCATCATAAAGGCTGGTGCTATCCCGGTCCCGCTGGATATCCGTTACAAGGTCGATGAGCTGGGCTTTATCCTAGGTAACTGTCAGCCAGAAATACTGATGGCGGAGAGCGACCTGCTGGGGCCCGTGGTGCCGGCGCTTTCCCGGTTTGAAACGATTGAGCAGGTTATAGAGCTGGACGCTAAATTTGAGGGAAAATTTCCCAGCTACAGAAAAATACTGGCGAACAGTTCTGCGGAAAAAACGGATGTGGAAATAAATCCTGAAGACATCGGGATTATCTCCTACACCAGCGGGCCGACGAACCGGCCCCGGGGAGCGGTGCTTGCCCAGGGGAGCCTGGTCTTCGGGGCGACCGTTTCCGGCGACGGTTTTCAGCAGACGGAACGAGACAAGATGATGCTCTTTGCGTTGCCCATGTACCACATGTTCGGGCTGGTCTCGGTAATGATGGCCTCCATTCAAAAAGGAAGCACGGTGGTTATGGTGCCGGGCACCGGCCGGTCCATAGCCAGTTTCTTGGAAACCATCGAGCGTGAGAAAGGAACGATGTACATCGGGGTGCCCTATATTTATGAACTGGCCATAAATGTTGCCGAACGAGAAGGTCTGCGGTATGACACCAGCTCGGTCCGATTATGGGGCAGCGGCGGCGCCACGCTGACCGTTGACCTGATAAAGAAGTTCAAAGACCACTATAGTGCCGATATCCTTGATGTCTGGGGACTTACGGAATCGGTGTCTCATATTACCCATCATCCTCCGGGCGACCCGAGGAAGCCGGGTTCATCGGGAAAAGCCTTGCCGGGATGGGAAATAAGAGCGGCCGATGATGGCCGCAAAACACTGCCTCCCGGTCAAACCGGTGAGATAGTCGTCCGGGGCCCATTTATGAAGGGCTACTATAATAATCCCGAGGATACCGCCAAGGTGATAAAAAACGGATGGCTCCAGACGGGAGATCTGGGCTATGTTGATGCCGATGGCTATCTTTATCTCACCGGCATGAAGAAGGACATGATTATCCTCAAGGGACAGAATGTATGGCCCGATGATATTGAAGAGGTGTTGTGCCGCTATTATAAAGTGGCAAAGGCAGCCGCGGTGGGCATTCCGGACCGGCTGCGCGGTGAGATTGTGGGTGCCATTGTCGAGCTCAAAGATGGAGCCAGCGCCACCGAGCAGGAGATGAGGAATTTCTGTC
The DNA here is from genome assembly GCA_964346525.1 of uncultured Dehalococcoidaceae bacterium. Lineage (GTDB taxonomy): Bacteria > Chloroflexota > Dehalococcoidia > Dehalococcoidales > RBG-16-60-22 > E44-bin89. The sequence goes on along the minus strand of CAYFVI010000079.1, from coordinate 2,673 downwards.
AGAGCCGCATGGCAGACTACAAGCTGCCGAAAAAAGTCTTTGTCACCAAATCGCTGCGCAAAAAGGACGCAAACCAAGAAAGCAAGAAAAAACTGGAAGACTATTTATCCGATGTGCCCTCTCTTGTCTCTTACCTGCATCGTGAAGAGGGGCATTCCTGAGTCCGGCGCTACTGCTTCTCCGTCAGGAACGTATCATTACCAGCAGCATTTTAAAATCCTTTATCGCTTTCAGGGCGTGCGGCTTATTGGCGGGCATGATAATCGTTTCTCCTGCTTTCAGAAGGTAACTTTTGCCCGAAATGGTAACCTCGGCCTCGCCATCGAGCAGATGGACCAGGGCGTCAAATGGTGCGGTATGTTCGCTCAGTCCCTGCCCCTCCGCAAAGGCAAACAGGGTCAAGGTGCCCGTCTTCTGGTCGATGATGGTACGGCTGACTATCGAGCCTTCCTGATACTCGATGAGTTCGGCCAGTTTCAGGATACGCTCGGTAAGTCCCTCTGTATCCGGCTTCTTTTCCGCCATATGCTTCCTCCTGAGCTAATGTGTCTCTGGTTTAGTTGTTTGAGATACTTTTTTGAGCCAGTCATCTATGTCTTCGGCTACTTTCTGCCAGCCCGGTTCCGTGATGATTTTATGTGCGTGGCCGGCATACTCGCGGTAAGTGGCCACCGCTTTATATTTGCGCGCGGTTTTGCGCACCACGGAGGCAGGCATTAGGTGGTCCTGACCGCCGCCAATCACCAGGACAGGACAGGTAACCTTGGCGGCGTCAACCTCTGAAGCCCGGCTGCGGTCGAGAAACCAGAAGCCGATTTCAGACGCGGCCCGCCCCGAATCATATACCAGCTTGTCGTACGCTTCTTTTTGCTCCTCTGGGGGCAGCAGATTCATTGTCGAGTAGACGGCTTCACCGTAAGTCTGTCGGCAGGGTTTGCGCCAGAAACCCCAGGTGGTCAGACAGCTCCAGACCCCCCTCACTACCGAAGGCCTCAGCACCATGATACCCCTCGGCGGCGCCGGAGTCAGCAGGACCAGGGCGCTGGCCAGCTCCCGACTGGCCAGTATCAGGGCCAGAAGCCCGCCCATGGAATGCCCCATGATAATGGGCTGGTGGTCCAGTTTCCTGACCTCATCCTCCAGGTCGGCCGCATAATCGAGCAGGCTGGTAGTGCCGAGTTCAGGGTGGGGCGGCGCTTTGGGGTCCACATCGTGAAAGCGCAGCGTAGGAGTGAGGCAGTCATATCCCCTGTCAGTAAAAAACCGACGGTAATTCTCCCAGCACCAGCCGCCGTTCCACATCCCGTGAATCATAAATATAGTATCTTTCATGGCCGCAAAGTTGTTTTTATTATAGCCACTGCACACGTTATAATACAAGGCAGAATGGCTCGAAAATTGCTTTGGAATAAAAAGGAAAGGAGGGACTATGTCAGTACAGGTATATCAGGGATGGGAATTTCCCGCGGTAAGGGTGGACCCTCCGAGGGAGCGATACCTGAAGCTTATCGCCTGCCCGGAGACGACCGGCTATGAGACGGCCACCGTGCTTTTTTCCCATATACCGGCGGGAAGCGGCACCGGGAAACACACTCACCCGGACAGTGACGAGATAATGTACTTTGTCGGGCGCGGCGAATGCCTGATGGATGGCAAGGCAGTCAAGCTGGAAACGGACTCGGTCATCATCGCCCCCAAAGGTGTGGAGCATGAGTGCCGCAATACCAGCGCCACCGAGACGCTGAAAATTTTCTGCGTGTATATCCCGCCGCTGAAGCTGAACGAGCTGTTGACCGGACTGGCGCAGGAAACGAAGAAATACCTGCGCGGCAAATAAATCTCTGGTTATCCCCTGCCACTCCCCATCGCTTCCGCCAGCCGCTCCAGGAAAAGCTCGCGATTGGACGGGGAGATGACGAAGTTCAAACCTTTATGGCGCACTATTTCCACCACCGTTCGTGAGGAGGTGGCGAAGCGGACGCCCCAGTAGGCGAAGGCTTTTATCCCCGATGCTGGCTTCGCTTCTTTTATCGTTGCCAGCGATATATTCACGGCAAAAGGGCGGCCCAGCACGATTCTCAGCCGGTCCGTCCATATCTGATAGCGCCGGGGCAGAACGGAGTAGAAGAGAAGAGCATCGAAAACGGTCACGCCCAAGACAGCTAAAGCTACGTGTCTGTCCGTGTAAAGCAGGTACACGCCGAGGAACAGTGTGAAGCTCAGCACGCTGCCCAGAATGAGCTTGAGCCAGACAGCGTATTCTGGAGGCTCCTCATGGAGCAGATAGATTTCCTGTTGAGTACTCAAACTCCAGTACCTCTGGTCAGTATAACCTTAATTTGTTCAGGCCGTCCAGCGCGGCTTGACGGATGGAAATCAGGCGCATTACAATCAAGTGGTTTATTCAAGAGGTATCCTTAAAGGAGGTAATATGGCTGACAAGATTAGGGTTGCCTGGGAACCTTTAAAGGGGTTTGCCAGAGAGGTCTTTATCAAGATGGGCATGCCGCCCGAGGACGCTGAAGCTGAGGTATCGGAGCTGATATGGGCCAACCTCAGGGGCGTTGACTCCCACGGCGTGCTGCTCATCCCGATTTATAGGGAGTGGATTGAGAAGGGAGTGATGAACCCCCGGCCCAAGATTAAGGTTATCAAAGAGACGCCGGCCACTTT
>CAYFVI010000078.1:0-2583 GCA_964346525.1 uncultured Dehalococcoidaceae bacterium | reverse complement strand
TGTGCATCAAGGCCTGTCCGCCGCGGGCGATGGAAGTCCACTTCTAACGAGATGTACCAGCCGCGCACCTACCGCCACTGGGTGAAGGGCGATGACCTGACAGGCTTCAGCGTTGTGGTGAAGGAGACCGACCTGTACATACGCGCCGCGAGCGACCTCCACCGCAAGGCCCACCGGCTGGTGCTGAAGCACCGCAGCAGTCTGGAGAAGTACATTGCCCGCCGCCCCGATTTCCTGACCTCCCTGGAGCCGATTGAGGTTGAAGAGGGGGCACCGAGAATCGTGCAGGGTATGGCCGAGGCTGCCCGCATGACAGGCGTGGGCCCGATGGCGGCGGTGGCGGGGGCCATCGCCGAGTACGTGGGCAGGGAGCTGCTCGATTTCTCTCCGGAGGTCATCGTGGAGAACGGCGGCGACATTTTCCTGAAGACTCAGCGCCGGAGAACGATAGGTATCTTTGCCGGAAGCTCACCGCTGACCGGCAGGCTCGGCATTGAAATCAGTCCTGATGATACGCCGCTGGGCATCTGCACCTCGTCGGGGAAGGTGGGGCATTCACTGAGCTTTGGCAGGGCGGACGCTGTGGTTGTGCTGGCCGAATCGGCCATCTTGGCCGACGCCGCGGCCACCGCCATCGGCAACGTAGTTAGCGAACCCTCTGATATAGAGAAGGGCATCGCGCTGGCACAGGGTATCGGGAAGTTGCGGGGGGTGGTCATCATCAAGGACGAAAAACTGGGGGTGTGGGGGGATGTTAAGCTGGTGCCGACACAGAGGGAGTAAGTAGGTATTTTCTATTCAAGAATATTCTCGAATTACAAATTACTTTGTTAGTGCAAGATGTAAATTTCTAACTTCTCTGATATACCAACTTCCTAAACTCCTACTCTCTCCAGGACGGAACTTTCCCATAACGTGCTGTGTTGCATGAAGAATCAATGAAGATGCAATCACTGATATCAACCCAAGATTTTCAGGATTTCTAAGAGGTTTAAAGACCGGTTGGCCTTTTTTAGTTTTTGTGAGAAAACGTGAAATATCATCGGCGTGGGTAATGCTAGACCAATAGCGATAAAGTAACTCGTACTGTGCGCCGCGGTTCAATTGGATAGCTAGGTCACGTAAGTTGCTAGGGCCGCCAAACAAACTATACCATCTAGGTTTTCTTTTTCGTTTGCTCTTTAGATTTTGATATTCTAACTCGGCGACCCTGTAATTTGGATTATTCAATAGTGACTGAAGGTTTTTAATTGCGCTGGGTATATTAGGAAAAGAAGGCAACTTCACATATTTATTGAGCTCGTCCGAAGCTAAATTAATCGAGAATTCTTTACTCTTAGGATTAGATGGGTCGAACAGTTCATATTGCCCTAGTCTTTCATGAACATAACAAACAAGCCAAGCAAAGGCCCTTCGACGATAATCTTTTTCGAGTATGTAGTCTATACTAAGTAATGCCTCAAACGCACTGCGGATGAGAGGTATCGCTGGTATTGAGCAACACTGGTAAACTAGAGCCTCAATTCCATCCGTCATTTCAATGACGTGAAGATATGAAGTTAAAACGGGAAGGTCTTCATCAGGAGCACCCTTTGAAGACTCTTGGCATCTCTGGAACGCATTAGTTGCGTAATTAATCTCCTCTTGTAACAGTGGAGAAGCAACTTTTATTGTTTCTTTAGCTTCAACATTTCGTAATTCACGGTATAGTAGCGGTTCAAAAGGTTTAGTAGGCATTACATCATCCTCCCTCTTTTCGGGGTAAGTGGATTCTATCACCAAAGAATCGAAAGTACAATAAAGGAGTTATGGATATTTCTTTTCAATCACGGCTACTTGCAAAGCCTATTGAGGAATCCCTCAACCCCCTCTCCTTTATCCCCTCACTCTCCCCGTGCTATAATCTTTAGGCTATGAAAGTCTCGGAGCTGGGGGAGTTCGGGCTGATTGACCTCCTGGCGGAAATGGTTTCCACATCGCAGAGCAAAAGCGCGGCGGCATACCGGAAGCTTGTCATCGGCATCGGGGATGACGCCGCCGCCTGGAAAGGTGAGCAAGGTACGCTACTGGCCACCACCGACTCCCTTTTCCAGGACGAACATTTCCGGCTGAGCACCACGCCTTGGTACGAGCTCGGCTGGAAGGCGCTGGCGGTTAACCTGAGCGACATCGCCGCCATGGGCGGCGTCCCGGAGTCTGCCTTGGTCTCGCTGGGGCTGCCGTCGGATACCGGGGTGGATGATGTCAAAGCGCTGTATCAGGGGATGCTCGACCTTGCCGGGCGTTTCGAAGTCGCCATCGTCGGTGGCGATACCTGTCGGGCGTCTCTGGTATCGATTACGGTAACCGTGCTGGGCAGTGCCGCAGGTAGAGATGGCAGGATGCTCACGCGTTCCGCCGCCCGCCCCGGTGACAAAATCGCCGTGACCGGTACGCTAGGCGCGGCTGCAGCCGGCATGCAGATGCTGGAAAAGAAACTCCAGCTTGATGAAGAGTCGAGCCGCCAGTTACGAAAAGCCTTCCTTCAGCCGGAGCCGCGGGTAGCCGAGGGGCAACAACTGGTGGCGCTGGGCGTGAAAGCGG
>CAYFVI010000077.1:0-7852 GCA_964346525.1 uncultured Dehalococcoidaceae bacterium | reverse complement strand
GGTGGCGGCCCGGACAAAGCGTTGCGGTACCTGGCCAGTTGGTAGACCGTGGTCTTGGGCACATCTTTGATCACGGCAAAACCGCCGGCCATATCACCATACAAAGTGGTATAGCCGGTGGCTGTTTCACTTTTGTTGCCGGTGGTGAGCACCAGCCAGCCGAACTTGTTGGACAGTGCCATGAGGATATTTCCCCTGATGCGGGCCTGGATATTCTCTTCGGTGACATCGGGTTCGGTTCCCTGGAAGCTCTCTTTCAGGGTATCCATATAGGATTGGAGGATTTTATTTATGGGTGTGGCCAGCAGTTTTATACCCAGATTTTTGGCCAGTGCTCTGGCATCGGCGATGCTGTTTGGAGATGAGTACGGCGAAGGCATGGCGACTCCTATCACACCTGAAGCTCCCAGAGCATCAACTGCGATGGCCGCGACGAGGGAGGAATCGATGCCGCCGGAGAGCCCGATAATCACTTTATGGAAGCCATTTTTCAGGACATAATCTCGAGTACCGAGCACCAGCGCTTGGTAGATTTCTCCGGGAAGGCCTGGCCGCTCCACCTTTCTCTGGGGAAGTTCAGGCTTCTTAAGGTTCAGCGGTTCTTCCGAGATAGTTATTTGCTTAATATGGCCACGTTCCTCTTCCGGCAGCAGAGATGCCTGACGCCAGCGGGGGTCATGCCGGCGGGTCTGGAAGACGGACTCAACATCCATGTCGGCTACAATAAGGCCCTCTTCAAATACTTTGCCCCGGGCGATAAGTTCTCCCTTTTCGTCCAGTATCATGCTGTTGCCATCGAATACCAGTTCATCCTGTCCGCCGACCAGGTTATTGTAGGCGATGATGGCCACGTTGTCCGTGGCGCGTGTGCTGAGCATTTTCAGTCTGTCATCACCCTTGCCGGCGTGATAGGGTGAGGCACTGATGTTGACAATGACCTCGGCTCCAGCATAAGACTGTGCTCTTGCCGGGCCGTCCTCGTACCAGATGTCTTCGCAGATGTTGATGCCAATGCCGATACCGGCAATCCGGTAGACGGGGATATCTTCCCCGGCTTGGAAATAGCGGTTCTCATCGAACACGCCGTAATTGGGCAAGTATATCTTGTGGTAGATATCCGCCAGCCGTCCATCATGAATAACTGCGGCGGCATTGAAAATGTCCTCTTTCTCATCGGCAAAGCCGACGACAACGGTGATTCCCGCAGACTTGCCGACGATTTCATCCAGTGCCTTGCGGGTCTCAGCGATAAACTGCGGCTTGAAGAGCAGGTCTTCCGGCGGGTAGCCGCAAATGGCGAGCTCCGGGAACGTCAGCAAGTCTATCCCCAGAGCTCTGGCATCATCAATGGCTTTTAATATCTTTCTTTTATTGCCCGGGAAATCACCAACGGTGCTGTTGATCTGAGCCAACCCAACGCGCAATTGGCGCATGCTAATCCCCCCATCCACGAACGACAGGGAAAACGGAATCACAGGATCGGCAGGTACTTATTCAGCTCATACTCAGTCACCTGTGTTCGGTACTGGTTCCACTCGATCTTTTTATTCTCAATAAACGCATTGAAGACATGGTCGCCGAGGGCTTTCCGTACTATTTCGCTCTTCTCGGTCAGCAGGATGGCTTCCAGCAGGCTGGCGGGCAGGGTGTTGATGCCCCTCCGCTGCCTCTCATCTTCGCTCATCTCGTAAACGTTCTCTTCAATGGGTTCCGGCACCTCGTAACCCTTATCAATGCCTTCCAGGCCGGCAGCCAGCATTACGCTGAAAGCGAGGTACGGGTTGCAGGCCGGGTCAGGCGAGCGGAACTCAATCCTGGTTGCCTTCTCCCGTCCCGGTCTATATTCGGGAACGCGGACCAGGTCGGAGCGGTTGCGCCGCGCCCAGGAGAGGTAGACCGGTGCCTCATAACCGGGAACGAGGCGCTTGTAAGAATTTATCCACTGATTGGTGACGGCGGTAATCTCCGGGGCATGTTTCAACAGGCCGGCGATAAAGCACTTTCCCACCTTGGAAAGGTGGTAGTGGTCCTTGGGGTCGAAGAAGGCGTTTTTATCACCGGTGAAAAGCGACTGGTGCGTGTGCATGCCGCTGCCGTTGATGCCAAGCACCGGCTTGGGCATGAAGGTGGCATAGACACCGTATTTCAGGGCAACCTCTTTGACCACCAGACGGTAGGTCATCACGTTGTCGGCCATGGTCAGGGCATCCGTATACCTCATGTCGATTTCATGCTGGCTGGGGGCGACTTCATGGTGGGAATACTCCACGCCGATGCCCATCTCTTCAAGGGTAAGCACAGTCTCTTTTCTCATGTCGGTGGCGGCGTCCCGCGGCGTGAGATCGAAATAACCTCCCTGGTCCAGGGTCTCCGTCCCTTTTGAATCACGGAAGTAGAAGAACTCAAGCTCCGGCCCCACATAATAGGTATATCCCATGTCTGCGGCCCGCTTTAAGTTCCGCTTCAGGACAAACCGTGGGTCACCTTCAAATGGCTCACCGCCCGGCCGCAGAATATCGCAGAACATGCGCGCCACAGCACGGTGCTGCGTCGACCTCCAGGGCAGCAGTTGAAAGGTGTCCGGGTCGGGCAGCGCTACCATATCGCTCTCATCAATACGGGCAAAACCCTCGATGGAGGAGCCATCAAAGCCCATACCTTCCTCAAGGGCACCTTCCAGCTCCTCGACGGTAATGGCGAAGTTCTTCAAAAACCCGAGTATATCGGTAAACCACAATCGGATGAATTTAATATCATGCTCCTTGGCCTTTTGCAGCACATATTCCTTGCCTGCTTCTCTGTTTCCTTTTGCCATTTTTGCCTCCCTAATGTATTGGTTAATTTTTAGATTGCGTTTTCTCCGGCTTCGCCGGTGCGGACGCGAACCGCATTTTCCACGGGCAGGACAAATATCTTGCCATCCCCCATGTCGCCGGTGCCGGCACTGGTGGCGATGGCATGCACAGTCCTGGGCGCATCACCATCGAGTACCACCACCTCAACCTTGATTTTGGGCAGAAAATCCACACGGTATTCGCCGACGCGCCACTGTAAAGGGATTCCCTTCTGTCGCCCCCGGCCACTCACCTCGCTGATGGTCATGCCGAAGTAGCCATTGTCTTCCAGCGCTTTACGTACCGGCTCCAGCTTTTCCTCCCTGATGATGGCCTCTATCTTCTTCACCGCAGCGCGCCTCCGTAGGCCCTTTCGCCATGCTGCGCGATGTCCAGCCCCACTGTCTCCTCCATGCCGCTGACCCTCAATCCCAGGGTAACCTCCACGAGCTTGGCCAGTGCCCAGGTGGCGCCGAAAGCAAACAACCACACCGCGGCCACCCCAGCCATTTGTTTACCCAATTGTAGCACATTGCCCAGCAGCAGGCCATCGGCGCCGGCGGAGTTGACGGCGGTGCTGGCGAAGATGCCGGTGGCGAGGGCGCCCCAGGTACCGCCCATGCCGTGCACCGCCCAGACGTCCAGCGATTCATCGATGTGCCGCCGCATGCGGAAGAGAATGCAGTAGTAGCAGACAACGGCGGCCCCGATGCCGATAGGTATGCCCATCACCGGCGCTACGAAGCCGGCCGCTGGCGTGATGGCGACGAGCCCAGCCACGGCACCGGTGGCCGTGCCGAGTAGGGTGGGACGGCGGTAAATCCAGCCCAGTACCATCCAAGTAAAGGCTGCCGCAGCGGCTGAGGTATTGGTGGCAGCGAAGGCGCTGGCCGCCAGTCCTCCAGAAGTCAGGGCGCTGCCAGCGTTGAAGCCGAACCAGCCGAACCAGAGCAGCCCGGCACCGAGCATGACCATCGGGATGTTGTGCGGTTCCATTGGCTGGCCATCGCGGAAGCCTTTGCGCGGGCCGAGCGCTAAGGCCAGTGCCAGTGCCGAGACTCCGGCGCAGATATGGACCACGGTGCCACCGGCGAAGTCCAGCGCCCCGAGTTCCGCCAGCCACCCGCCGCTGCCCCAGACCCAGTGTGCCACCGGGACATAGACCAGGGTCAGCCACAGCGCCGAGAAGATAAGGAGCGAGCCGAACTTTATCCTCTCCACCACCGCTCCGGTGATGAGGGCGACGGTGATGATGGCGAACATTCCCTGAAAGACCATGAAGGCAAGGTGGGGCACCGTGCTGGCGTAGACGAGTGAAGGCTCCTGGCCGACGCCGCGCAGGCCGATGAAGTCCAGTCGCCCGATAAACCCACCGATGTCAGGGCCGAAGCTGAGGCTGTAGCCGTAGAGGATCCAGAGCAGCCCCACCAGCCCCAGCGCAGCAAAGCTCATCATCAGGGTGGAGAGGACGTTTTTCCGCCGCACCATACCGCCATAGAACAGGGCGACCCCCGGCGTCATGAGCATGACCAGCGCCGAGGAAACTAAAATCCAGGCGGTGTCACCAGCACTTATTGCCATTTCCGAACTTCTGCCTCTGACATTTCTGCTCCCAGTTTAATCCTTCATTATTTCCAATAGATTACAGGCAGGTTAAACTTGTGTTACACGTATGAAGCGGTGGTAGAAAAACGCTATATCCTGGCGGAGAGCGTTTTACTTTTTCATTATTGCCGAGCGGCCGGGTTTTGCGGCATGCGGGTTCGATTTCTTCAGCTTGCTGCTCTTTCGGACAGATTCCGGCCGGCCGGTTTTAAGATTGCCGGCCAGCCTCGGCGAGAGGCTTGCCCAGAGAGAAAGTCGGCTGTTTATGTCCATGGCACTCAATATTGGAGATAATTACCGCATATTGCGCTCTGTTATTGATAAATATAAAGGGGAAATGTTTCCAGAAGATTACAGGCATGTTAAATCTGCTGGTACAGGTAACACAGAGAGAAGTCTAACTATCGCAGTTGAAACGGTAGCCGATGTTGCGCACCGTCTCGATGTAGGTCTGGCCCAGGCCTTCGAGCTTGCTCCTGAGGCGCCTGATGTGGACGTCCACAGTGCGGTCGCCGCCGAAATAATCGTAGCCCCAGACCTTGTTCAGCAGAGCATCACGGGTGTAAACTCGACCCGGATGGCTGGCGAGGAAACGCAGCAATTCGTACTCTTTGAAGGTGAGCTCGATACGTCGGCCAGCGATGGATACCTCGTATTTGGCCAGGTCAATGGCGAGGTCGCCGCATCTGATAACCTCGTTTGATTCAATGCTGCCGGTCTGGCGCAGAAGCTTTTTTATGCGCAGGGCCAGCTCGCTGACGTCGCCCGGCGCAATGACGAAATCGTCAATGGACTCAAGGTCAATATCGGCACGGTCAATGGCCATTCTCTCTATCAGGGCGATAACGGGCATCTGTCTTTCCCTTTTTATCTTCTGAGGAAGTTCTGCTATTCCGGAATCGCCTTTGCCCTTTATCTCCAGCATTACCAGGTCTGGTGCCAGCCTACTTAACTGTTCCATTACATCGTCCTGAACGGACGCAAATGAGCAGGTGAATCCGCTCTGAACCAGCCCGGAATGAATACCGTTCAGGCTCTGGCCATGGCCGGTGATAATAAGAATGCGGGGCAAGATAACACCTCTTCTTCAGGGCGCGTAGATTCTGCCATAAGGTCTCAGGTAAAGGGGAAAGAGTTTGATGAATTTACCCTTTAATATTTCATCAGCATTATATTTGAAGTGGCGGGCAAACTCAATGACAAGATTCTTGAGCAGCTGCCAGTCGTCTTCACTTGGCTCGGCGATACCCACTTCGCTGCCGAGTTGATGTCTCTCCACGTTGCCCCTGAGATAGATGGTGCCGCCGTGCATTCCGGTTCCGATGAACCTGGCCTTGTGCTCACTTCCCCCGTTCAGACCCAGCAGAAGCAGCACGCCTCCCGCCATGTATTCGCCGAGGAAGTCCTGCGCGGTGCCGCCGATGGCCACCATTGGTCTCTTTTCCTGATACTCTTTCATGTGGATGCCCGCCCGATAGCCAACGTTGTCGCGGACGAAAATCCGGCCGCCGCGTGCGGAGAGGCCGGTGATGTCGCCGGCGTGGCCGTGGACGATGATTTCCCCGTCGTTCATGGTGTTGCCGCAGCCGTCCTGGGCGTTGCCGTAAACGGTTATCCGGGGGCCATCCATAAAAGCGCCCAGGTCATTGCCGGGGGTCCCGTGAATCTCAATCTCCAGGGGCGTATTCAGGCTGGTGCCGATGTAACGCTGGCCGTATACATTGTGGAGTTCAACGCGCTTAGTGCCATTGCCGGCCACTTCTTTCAGGCGTTCGTTGAGCTCGCGGTAGTAAATGCCGCTGGCGTCAATCGATATCTCTGGCTCATTCACCCCCGTGCTCATTTCAGCTCCCCGCCATCCTCACGCCGAGGATATCGAGCTCGTTTTCATTGAGCCCCACGCCCCTTAAGGCCAGTCTATTTCCGCGCAGGCTTTCCAGCGCGTTGATGCCCATGCCGCCGAGCATGTCCTTCAGCTCCAGGCTCCAGCCGCGCAGCAGATTGGCAAGTCGTCTGGCGCCGATATCAGGGTTAATCCGCTTGGATAGGAAGAGGTCGCTGGTGCAGATGCCCCAAGCACACTTCCCGGTGTGGCACTGCTGGCAGAGGCGGCAGCCTAGGGCAATGAGAGCGGCGGTGCCGATGTAGACGGCGTCAGCACCGAGGGCAATCGCCTTGGCCAGGTCGGCGCTGTTCCTGATGCCGCCCGAAATGACGAGCGATGCCCGGTTGCGGATGCCTTCCTGACGTAGGCGGCTGTCCACCGAGGCCAGGGCCAGTTCAATTGGTATGCCAACGTTATCCCGTATCACCTTGGGGGCGGCCCCGGTGGCCCCCCTCAGCCCGTCAAGGACGATGATGTCGGCGCCGGCACGGACCATGCCGCTGGCGATGGCTGCCGAGTTGTGCACGGCGGCTATCTTCACCGATACCGGCTTCTGGTAGTGGGTGGCCTCTTTCAGCGCATAGACCAGCTGTGCCAGGTCCTCTATTGAGTAGATATCGTGCTGCGGTGCCGGGGAGAGGGCATCGGTGCCCTGAGGGATCATGCGGGTGGTGGAAACCTCGGCGCTGACTTTCTCTCCGGGCAGATGGCCGCCAATGCCGGGCTTGGCCCCCTGACCGATTTTTATCTCAACGACCCGGGCGACCGAAAGGTATTCCGGGTGCACGCCGAAGCGACCCGATGCTACCTGAACGGTGGTGTTATTTCCATATTTATAAAGGCTGGGATGCAGTCCCCCCTCGCCGGTATTCCACAGCGTGCCCATCTCCGTTGCCGCTCTGGCCAGCGACTGCTGCACGTTGAGGCTCACCGCGCCGTAGGACATGGCGGCAAACATCACCGGGACCTCCAGCTTTACCTGTGGAGTCAGCTTCGTTTTCAGATTCAGGTCGGAATCGAGCTCCAGTTGGGCCGGCTTGCCGCCCAGAAACGTGGTCAGCTCCATCGGCTCGCGCAGCGGGTCGATGGAGGGATTGGTCACCTGGCTGGCGTTGAGCACAAGGTGGTCCCAGTAGATACGCTGGCCCTTGTCATTGCCCATGCCGGTAAGGAGGACGCCGCCCGTCTCGGCCTGCTTGATGATGTCCTCGATGTACTCGGGGCGCCAGTTATAGTTATCACGGTACTCCAGCGGGTTGCGCCGCACCGTCAGCGCGCCGGTAGGGCAGAAGGTGACGCAGCGATGGCAGCCGGCACAGTTCTCGGTGCGACTTTTCATCTCGTCGTCTTCAGCGTCAAAATAGTGGTTATCAAAGGAGCACTGGTTGACGCACACCTCACATTTGATGCAGCGCTCCGGGTCTCTCTCGACTAAAAACTTGGGCGGTAAATAGGTCTTCATTTTCCCTTACCCCTCAATTCTTATAGGTATCCCTTTTCGGGACAGATACTCTTTGGTCTCCGGGAT
>CAYFVI010000076.1:0-7349 GCA_964346525.1 uncultured Dehalococcoidaceae bacterium | reverse complement strand
CTGGTGTAGTAATCGAGACCGCGCACCAGGCGGTGGTTCAGGACGAACGGAATCTGCAGCAGATTGAGGTATGCAGTCAGACGGTCGAAATGCTCCCGGCACTGCGGGCAGAGATGGTCAGTGCTGCGGGGTGCCGCATCAGCCACCTCCTGGCAGGAAGGCTGCTTGCAGTCAAGCAGGCGGAGCAGGTTGCGGCTCAGTCTCTTACGGCAATCGTTGCATAATTTAGCCGCGTGGCCGGAATAGTACTCATGCAAAATGCCGAGGTAGCCCGGCCGGCACTGCTTGCAGCCGATGCTGTTCAGCTGCAGGTTAAGACGCTGCAGGCCGAGCGAGCGGAAAAACTGCCAGGCAAGGTCGATGTTTTCCCCATCTATGGACGGGTCATCGTCGCCGATGGCCTCGCAGCCGAACTGGTAGTGCTGGCGGTATCTTCCCGCCTGCGGCCTTTCATACCTGAAGATGGGGGCCAGATAGTAGAGCTTTACCGGCTGCGGTCGACTGTGAAACCCGTGCTCCAGATAGGCGCGGCATACCGGCGCCGTTCCCTCCGGTCGCAGCGTGAGCTGGTTGCCGCCTTTATCGGCGAAGGAGTACATCTCCTTTTCCACGATGTCCGTTCCCGGCCCCACGCTGCGCGTGAAAAGGGAGGTATCCTCAAACGCCGGCGAGTCAATCCGCTCATAACCGTAGAGTTGGCAGATATGCGCTGCCTTTTGTTCAATGTAACGCCAGTAGGCCTGTTCCTCCGGCAGGATGTCGGTTGTGCCGCGGGGTGCCTGATACAATTTACGCCACCTTATCCGCTATGAAGCTTTATGAAAATGCCACTTATAAAGAAGCTGCATATTGTCCGGGAAAATCCCGAGACGGTCTCCGTCTTTTACTTTTCTGGTCAGCGCAGAGTACTCACCATTGAGGAAGATATTGTTGCCCAGCTCTTCCAGCGGAATGCCGATACGCCGGACGATTTTTTCAATTGAGTCTCCATCTTCGACGGGAACATGGATAATGGAATCCTTAGAGGGGTCCTGGTTATCGGTAAAACGGCGCAGTTTGCCATAGAGATGTACCTCAATCATAATGCTTGCTCTTTCATCCTGCCCCAGTAAGTCTATACGATTATCATGGCCATGTTATCCGGGAATAATCCCAGACGGTCCCTGTCCTTTACCTGCCGCTCAATGTCGAAATACCTCCCGTTGAGGAAGATATTGTTGCCCAGCTCCTCAAAAGGGATGCCAATGCGCCTGACGATGTCTCTGATAGTATCTCCCTCTTTGACCGGGATATGAATAACGGAATCTCGCGTGGGCTCCTGATTATCGGAAAAACGGCGTAGCTTGCCATAGAGGTGTACCTCGACCATCTTTATCCCCCACCAATAAGTGGGAATATGCCTATCCTGTCCCCGTCTTTGAGGAGGTAGCTCTCTTTCTGCCAGCTCCCGTTTATCATGAGCACGCCTATCTCCTGCCTGGGAATCTTCAGCTTATCCAGCAGGTCACCCAGCTTGGTCTCATTGTCCAGTGACATTACCAGGGATTCGCTGCTTCCCGGCTTGGAATGGTATCTCCGCAGGGAAGCGTAGAGCCTGACCTCGACCTTATTCATGGTCTCCTCCATGAAAAAACAGCTACACTCATTATAGCCTATTCCGGTGGGAAGAAGAAAGCCCCCTCCGTGCAGAGGGGGCTCGTGAATCAGCTGCTGAATAACCTCTAACGACCGTGAACCTTGTCCAGCTCTTTATCGGGCACATCGAAGACCACATTGTGGGGCGGGAGCTTCTCTAACGTCATGAATTCGGGCAGGCGGTCGTGAGATTTGGTGAAGCCGGCGGCTTCATTGAAGGCCCGCTCCCTATCAACGGTTTCCTTGCCCATCTTGAGCATATCGTCCACTGTCCAGTTGGTGCCCAGCACCCCGTTGCACTCTTCCACCACGCCTTCAAGGCCGGAGCGGTCATCCAGGCAGGCGAAGGAGATGAACAGGCAGTGGCCGCTGCTGTCCCAGAAGTAAGCGGTGGTATCCTGGAAATTGCGTGCCAGGTCTCCCTTCTCTATGACGAACTTGTCTATCTCGCCGCTTACCCCCAGTATCTCGGGAGCTATGGTGTAACCAGAGGTATGGTCGGCACCCATGGTTGATGTCGCGTAAATAATGCCGATGCCCTTGATGGGCCTGGGTTCGTAGGCAGGCATTCCCTGTCCTTTGACCGTGGGGCAGCGGGTGACGCCGAGAGTGGCAGCGGTGATTGTGGCCCCATTGCCCAATATATGGCCCAGAGGGGTGCCCTTTCCGATTTCATGCATCAGCTCGATGGCTTTCTTGCCGTCACCGAACTTGGCCAGCCCGGCTTCCATGGCCACGCCGAGGGTCACCCCGGCCTCGATGGTGTCCACGCCATAGTCATTGCACAGGCGGATCAGCTCCCCGGTAACATCCAGGCTGTCAATGCCGCAGTTGGCGCCCAGGGACCATACCGATTCGTACTCCTGAACCGAGACCAGTTCCGTGCCATCGGGCTTTGGGTAGACGTTGGAGCACTTGATGATGCAGCCCGGGCTGCAGCCGTGACCGACCATGCCCGTGCCACCCCGCTTCTCGCAGGTCTCCTTAATGGTCTCACCGGAGATCTTATTGGCTCCCTCAAAGCGCCCGTCGCTGAAGTTGCGGGTGGGTAGCGCACCGGCCTCGTTGATAACATTAATCAGGGTAGCCGTGCCGGTGGTGTTAAGCGCGCCGCCGGGCTTGGTGATGGCGTGTTTCTGCAGGGCGGCGACTAGTTTCTTGCGGCCGGCATCAAAGACCTCTTTATTGGCAAAGGCAACGCCCGGACCGCCGGTGTCATCAAGGATGATGGCTTTGAGACCTTTGCTGCCCATCACGGCTCCCATCCCGCCGCGGCCGGCGTAGCGGCTGGGCCGGTTTTCCGGGTCATTGACACAGACACCGGCCATCGCCATCAGCTTCTCTCCGGCGACGCCGATGCCGATGATACCCACATCCTTGCCGAACTTGGCAAATAGCTTGGGGTATGTCTCATACAGCCCTTTGCCGGTAAACTCATCGGCAGGCAGAAGCTTTGCCCCATCCTTATTTACCTGGAGCAGCCAGAACTTGTCCTTTTCTTTCGGCTGTCCTTCTATGATGATGGCCTTGATGCCCAGCCGGGCCAGTTTCTGCGGTGCCATGCCGCCGGAGTTGGTCTCCTTTATGCCTCCCGTTAAAGGGGACTTGCCGCCGATGGAGATGCGGCCCGAGGTAGGAGCAGTGGTGCCGGTGACGATGCCGGTGGAGATGGACACTTTATTGTTCGGCCCCAGGGGGTGACAGGTGGGCGGCACCTCGTCGCAGGTTATGGCTGAGGTCAGAGCGCGCCCGCCCAGGAGCTTGTACTTATCGGGTACATCCTCGTACTTGGTGGTCTGGTTACTCATGTTAACGCGCAGAATTTTACTCATACTTCAAACTACCTCCTTGCCCAAAATGGTATTGGGAACAATTGAAAGTATACCATAATTATTATACCTGTCAATATGGTAAATGGTAAATTCAAGCATTAAAGGCGCAGATTTACAGGCCGGGTTTCCTTGGGCTATACTAGGGTAGAACCGGCGTTACCGTTGGGATCGGAGGCGTTTCATCGCTATGGCTGTGGTTGGGGTAACCAGTTTCCATCAGCTGAAAGAAAAGGCGGAGTCATATCTTCCGGCGGAAAAGTTCGCCCTCGTTGAAGAGGCGTATAGGTTTGCCGCCGAAGCGCATCACGGGCAGATGCGATTGTCCGGTGACCCTTATGTGGAGCACCCGGTGCAGACATCGTTGATACTGGCCGGGCTCCAGCTTGATGCCGCATCTCTGGCCGCGGCGCTGCTGCACGATGTTCCCGAGGAATGCGGCATATCGGTTGAGAAGTTAGAAGAGAAGTTCGGGCCGGAAATAAGCAAGCTGGTTGATGGTGTCACCAAGCTCGGTCAGGTCTCCTGGCAGACCGGGGGGACGGCTCCGCGGGAGGCTCAGGCGGAGAATTTGCGGAAGATGCTCGTGGCCATGGCGGAAGACCTCCGCGTGGTCTTTATCAAACTGGCAGATAGATTACATAATATGCGTACCCTGGACGCTTTATCCCCGGAAAAACAGCGCAGCATCTCGCAGGAGACGCTGGAAATCTATACCCCGCTCGCCCACCGCCTCGGCATCTGGGAGCTCAAGTGGCAGCTGGAAGACCTGGGCTTTCAGTATCTGGAGCCAGAGAAGTTCCGGCGCATTGTGACGCTGCTGGCGGCACAGCGCGCACAGCGGGAAAACTTTATTGCCCAGGTAATCGACATATTGAAAAAGGAACTGGGCAAAGCCGGTCTGAAAGCCGAGCTGTCCGGCCGGCCCAAACACATTTACAGCATTCACCAGAAAATGCAGCGGGGCCGTGACTTCAATGATATCTATGACCTTCTGGCGCTCAGGGTGCTGGTGGGCACGGTGCCCGACTGTTACAGCGCTGTGGGCATTATCCACAGTTTGTGGCACCCGATACCCGAGGAGTTTGACGACTACATAGCCAATCCAAAGCCAAACGGGTACCAGTCGCTGCACACGGCGGTCATGTGCTTCGGCGCCACTCCCCTGGAGGTCCAGATAAGAACCCGTGAGATGAACTACGATGACGAGTACGGCGTGGCGGCGCACTGGCGTTACAAGCAGGGGCAGAAGGCAGACCTGCACTTTGAGGAAAAAATCGGCTGGCTGCGCCAGCTTATCGAGTGGCACCGCGAGTTGAGCGGGTCGGAAGAGTTCCTGGAATCGGTGAAAACAGATATCTTTATCGACCAGGTCTTCGTATACACTCCGAAAGGGGATATCAAGGACCTGCCGAGAGGCTCCACACCGCTTGATTTCGCCTACCGGGTGCACACCGAGCTCGGGCACCGCTGTATCGGCGCCAAGGTAAACGGGAAACTGGTACCGCTTGACTACGAGCTGAAAAACGGCGACGTGGTGGAGATCATGTCCACCAAGGGGGAGAAGGGCCCAAGCCTGGACTGGCTGAATCCCCACGTCGGTTTTGTGCGGACTTCCCACGCCAAAGAAAAAATACGCCAGTGGTTTAAGAGACAGGAGCGCACGGAAAATATAGAGCGCGGGCGGCAGACCCTGGAAAAGGAATTGAGGCATCTGGGAATCACCATTGAGCGCGAGGAGCTTGCCGCGTTATTCAATTTCAGCAACGTGGAAGATTTCCTGGCGGCGATTGGCTATGGAGGGATTTCCACGCATCAAATTGCGGTGAAACTGGCGGCACAGCAGGAACTCCCCAAGGCTATCCCTGAAACAGCACCGCGCAAGCCGGTGCCGTCGGTGGTACACGTGCTGGGTGTGGGCAATCTGGTCACCCATCTGGCCCAGTGCTGCCACCCGGTGCCCGGTGATAAGGTCATTGGCTATATCACGCGCAGCCGCGGCGTTACCATCCACCGCCATGATTGTTACAATATCCTGAATGAGGACGAGAAGGACCGGCTGGTGCCGGTGGAGTGGGGGCAGGCAGATTCACTGTACCCCGTCTCCATTCAGGTTGAGGCCTGGGACCGAGTGGGGCTTATGCGCGATATCACCACCGTGGTCGCGGAAGAGAAAGTGAACATCACCTCTCTGGCCTCCCACAACCATGATGACCATACCGTTACCATGCACTTCACCATGGAAACGCAGGGCCTGGCCCAGTTAAGCCGGCTTCTCAGGAAGATAGAATCGGTCAAAGGGGTGATGCGCATTATTCGCATCGGGGATGAGTCATCGGCCAAGGCGGGAGATAAAACTTGACTTGCCTCTGTGATTGAGCATAATATGTTATTTTGGAATATACCGGAACAGTACCGACAGCTCTTAATAATATTTTAACCAGTCTGGTTTAAGGGAGATTGATATTGCCAAAGATTAAGCAGGCGCAAAAGCGGGCACAGAACTCGGTAAAGCGACAGTTGCGAAACCGCACGGTTCGCAGTCGGGCCAAGACCTTCATTACACGGGCGGAGAGGTTTATCTTCACCGGGGAGATGGAATCTGCTCAAGAGGCGGTGGCGGAGTCGATAAGCGCTCTGGACAAGGCAGCGGAGAAGGGGATTATCCATCCCAACAATTCCGCCCGGCGCAAATCGCGTTTGATGAAAAAGCTCAACCAGGCTCAGGCTTCATCAGCGGAGGTTATTGAGGAAGAGGTAGCTGAGACGGAAGAGGCGGAGGAGAAGGCGGAGGTGGAAGAGAAGGAAGACAAGAAAAAGGGCAAGTAGACCTTTTCACTCTCCCATAATCTGCAGCAAAATCTGCCTTGACCTCGGCCGGTTGTCAAAGTCCACCACCACGAGCTGCTGCCACGTACCCAGCGATAACCTCTTATCATTGAATGGCACAACCAGCGACGCCCCCAGCAGCGAGGCTCGGACGTGGGAATAACCGTTGCCCTCCCCCCAGGCGCGGTCATGCCGGTATCCAATATTTTTCGGGACAACCCTTTCCCACATGTCCTTGAAATCGGAGATAAGTCCGGGCTCGTTTTCTATGGTGGTCACGCCCGCCGTTGAGCCGGTGATAAAAACAATTACCGCGCCGTCCTTTACCCCTGCCTCGGAAAGCTGCTGCTGCACCGGAGAAGTTATATCTATAATATCGCACTCACCCTTGGTCTTAAGGCTGATTTGCTTTGTGATTATCATGCTACACCTCCTGAACAGATTATAGGAGAATACGGAGCGATAAGAAAATAAATACCATTGACAATCTGGAAAATAGGAATATAATTTGCTTATTTGATAGGAGTAAGTATAGATGCCCTGGGTTAAGATTGCGGCCACGGCGATACTGGTCATGATGGGAATACCCATAATCCTGATGTGGGTAAAATTCTTCAGAGAGAAGAAAGACAAGTAGAATTAGGGGTAATCGCTGGCGGCGGTGAAGTAAAAGGCGGTAGCTAGCGCTTGTTTTGTTTTATCAAGGAAGGGAATTGTAATTAATATTCAGTATTATAGGCCCAGCTCATCCCACAGAATATCATTCAACTCAAACACCGGCCCATCTTTGCAGACCTGCTTTAGTCCGCTCTTCGTTTTTATGGTGCAGCCGTAGCAGACACCGAGCCCGCACCCCATCCGCACCTCAAGGGAAATCTGTACCGGCCTACTTTCAAGCTTCAAGTCTTTCTGTCTATTGAAAATATCGCGTAACATCGGCATCGGGCCGCAGGCGAAGACCTGGTCGGCGCTTTCGGCAAAGCGGGGCAGGAGGTCAGTTACCAATCCCTTTTCCCCAGCCGAGCCGTCCTCGGTAACCGCCACCACCTCTATTGC
>CAYFVI010000075.1:0-2738 GCA_964346525.1 uncultured Dehalococcoidaceae bacterium | reverse complement strand
TTCTGGAGAATTACCGCACCCGCTTCCACGTAATTCAATTCCGGTGATATGCGTCCTTTATCATATCTTACCACCATTTTATCATTGTCAAGAGCAATGTTATTTTTCACACCGGTATCCACTTCATTATTATAGACCACCATAAGAGCTTTCCGCCCGTGTATTAAATATTTCTTTTCCACTTCATGGTAATCAATCGGCAGGTAGGTGTCTCCGTTAAGCACCAGGAAGTACCTGTCCAGCATATCTCGGGCCTGCTTTAGCGCGCCCCCGGTGCCGAGCAATTTTCCCCTTTCTTCGCTGTATCTTATCCTCACGCCCATCTCGCAGCCATCACCGAAGAATTCCTTTATCTGTTCTCCCAGATAACCAACACATACGACAATGTCTTTTATACCCTGGTCGTTCAGAAGCTTAATAACATAGTACAGAAAGGGCCGGTTATGGAAGGGCATCATTGCTTTGGGCATAGCCCTGGTCAATTCTCCCAATCTGGTGCCCAAGCCGCCGGCTAATATAACCGCCTGCATGATTGATTCCTCAGGCCAACTCGGCCAGTATCTCCTTTATCGCCAGTCGGACGGCTTCCTCAGAACTGTATTTTGGTTTCCAGCCCAGCTTTTCCATCCGTGACGTTTCCAGGCAGATACGGGGGACATCTCCCGGCCATCCTCGGCTTCCCCCGGTGTATTTCAACTTAACCCCGGTCAACCCCATCTGCTCCAGAAGCATGCGACCTATCGCCGTTACGTCGACCACATCGCGATTCCCCAAATTGAATACATTAACCTGGTTGTCTGAATGCTGGGAACCATAGAGCATGCCATCCACGCAGTCGCCGACATGTATGTATGACTTTGACTGCCTGCCATCGCCGAGTATCTCCAGCTCCTGTGAGTTCCTTTTCAATTTGCGAATAAAATCATATATCACGCCGTGGGTTGCCCTCGGCCCAACGACGTTGGCGAAGCGGAATATCCACGCCTGCATATCAAAGAGGTTGCAGAACGCTGTAATCAGGCCTTCGCTGGCAAGTTTTGCCGCTCCATATAGGGATATGGGCTGCAACGGGCCTTGGTCTTCGGAAACGGGCTCGCCGGATGTTTCGCCATAGACAACGCTGCTGGAGGCGAAGATGATTTTCCTGATACCCTGTCTTCGCATGGCCTCCAGGACATTATAGGTGGCGATGGTCCCCTGGTTCAGGTCGACTTCGGTGTCGCGCTGCCCGATTCTCACATCTGGATTAAACGACAGATGGAAGACCACATCTCTACCTTTTAGCGCCGTGGAAAGTTGCTCTCGATTCAGAACATCAGCCTGAATGAATTTGAAATCAGGATTATCTAAATTCTGACTTATGAACTCACGTTCCCCCGAGCTCAGGTTATCGTAGACGGTTACTGCCCCCATACTTATCAGGCGGTCGACCAGATGACTGCCGATAAAACCCGCGCCTCCCGTGATAAAATACTTCATAATTTACCCGTTACTTTATGGAGCCTGAAGGAAGGTAAAGACGGTGCTTTCTATAAGCCGACAGAATTTTCCCGGAAGTCAACCCGTCCTCATTTTACAGCGAATCACGTATCCGCTTCACAAGCACGTTCAGTATTAGCCCGGCAAAGATACACAACACCCCAACCGTTATCAGGAGCATCGCCACCATCGCCGTGCCCACAGCCAGTTCGTTGATGGTGAAAAGGGCTCTCAGAACGATAACGCCGGCCGCAATGCCCAGCATTATGGAAATGCCGCCGGCGAGTCCAAAAAACAGAAGAGGTCTCCTCTCCGATATCATCACCAGCACCCGATTCAGGACACCGATGCCGTGTTTTACGGGATTCAGCGTTGAGCCATCCCCGGTATAAATGGCCGAAACAGGGACTTCGGCCACTTTGAGCCCTTTGGCCGTAGCTTCCGATATGGTTTCTGCTGAGATGGCCATACCCTGCTCCTTTGGCTCCAACACGTTTAGTGCCCTGCGGGAGAAGGCCCTGAATCCCGACTCCGTGTCCGATAGCGTGCTCCGGGAAAGCACACGGGTGAAATAAGAAATGACATTTTGCCCGAGCTTGCGGTAAGCTGGTATGTCCTCACTTTTTAGCTTTCGTGACCCGACGGCCACATCGGAGCCAGCAAAGATGGTTCCCGCCAGGGATGAAATCTCCTCGGGATTATGCTGACCGTCAGCGTCAAGCAACACCAGCACATCCGGGTTTCTCTTTTTCGCCTCGGCAAGTACGGTCTGGACCGTGGCCCCATAGCCGCTGTTTTTCCGGTGCTGGACAACGGTGGCACCGGCCAGTCTGGCTACCTGCGCCGTGCGGTCGGAGCTGCCATCGTCAACCACCACCACTTCGTCGGCAAACTGCCGTGCCTGCAGGACAACGCTGCCAACATAATTTTCTTCGTTATAGGCCGGCATACCGACGATTATGACCGGCTTCCCTGGTTTCTTCGTTTTTCGGCTGTGTTCCAATTACTCTTCCTCGCTCGTCATTATAGCATATATCAGGCGAAATTGTGCTTAGTGCAAATTGGGAAATTAATCATAACGCCAGAAATTATGTAATTTACAATACTCCATATTTGGGGTAAAATAGCTGATGTCCGGGCGGTTAGCTCAGTGGTTAGAGCGCCTGCTTCACACGCAGGAGGTCACAGGTTCAAGTCCTGTACCGCCCATTTTGAAGCTAAAATGGTGATGGTGGCCGAAAAGATGAGGTGATTGACAA
>CAYFVI010000074.1:0-4601 GCA_964346525.1 uncultured Dehalococcoidaceae bacterium | reverse complement strand
GCATCCGGCTCACCGAGTTCCATGCGGGTGCAGGTCAGCTTTAATATCTTGTCGCTCCGGTCAATACGCACCGGCGCGGCAAGGAACATTATCTCTATCCCTTCTTCCAGGGCGGCCTCGATTTCCTCAGGGCTGGCGGGCATCTCTGCCCTGGTGCGACGGTAAACGATGGTCACCTTCCTGGCGCCGATGCGCAGAGAGACACGTGCCGCATCGATGGCGACGTTCCCGCCGCCGATGACCGCTACCCTGGCCCCGGTATCGATTTTCCGGCCCAGGTTAATCTCCCGCAGGAAGGTGGCGCCGTCAAAGACGCCCTTGGCCTCCTCGCCGTCCACGCCCATCTTCATACCCCCGTGTGCCCCGGGCGCGGCGAAAACGGCATCATAGCCCTGGGCCAACAGGTCATCGATGGACTCTACCCTGGTATTAAGCTTGATTTCAACGCCTGCCTTCCTGATAACGTCGATTTCGGCATTTAGTTTTTCCGGCGGTAGGCGGTAATCGGGGATGCCGACGCGCATCATGCCGCCGGGCTCGGGCAGAGACTCAAAGACAGTGACGGCGTGCCCCTGCTTGGCCAGGTAGTAGCCGGCGGTCAGCCCCGCTGGCCCCGACCCGATGACGGCCACCTTTTTACCTGTCGGCGGCGATTTTTTGGCGAGTTTCCGCCACCGGCCGTCGTCGCGCTCCGCCGCCGCCCATTTCAGGAATTTTATTGATATCGGCTCGTTCAGCGCCTCGCGACGGCAGGCCTGTTCGCAGGGGTGGATGCAGACCCTTCCCAGGACGCCGGGAAAGGGGACCTTTTCTCTTATGACGGCCAGCGCCTCGGCAAATCTCCCCTCACTGCAGAAGCGGACGTAGCGGGGGACGTCAATGTGGGCGGGACAGGCATAGCTGCACGGATTGGTCAGTTCCTCACGGTTTATCTCGGGCCGCCATTTAGCGTCTTTATCAATAAGCGCCCCGGTGGGACAGACTTCAACACAGGCGCAGCAGTACTTACAGCCGGAATCAATCAATGATTTGCCATCGGACGGCTCCGGCCAGCGGTCGCCATCATGGTCGACCATCCTGATGGCCTCGATACCCCTTATCTCCTTGCAGGCATTGACACAGCGGGCGCAGCTGATGCACAGGTTATAGTCTCTTTCGAAGAGAGGGTTGTCACGGTCAATGGGCACATTGCGGTACTTCCAGGTAAGCTCTTCTCCTTCCAGGCATATGTAGTCGACGACCTGCTGCAGCTCGCACTGGCCGTTGTAGGGGCAGAGAACGCAGCGCTTGGTCACCGCCACGTTGCGCAGGCAGATATCATACGGCCCGCAGCGGTCGCGCCGTTCGCAGATGAGGCATTCGCAGGGATGATAGGCGAGCAGTTTTTTCAGCGCTTTCTTTCGTTCCTCTCTGACCTTGGGTGTATCCGTATTGGCCACCATACCCCCGGCGACCCTGGTGTTGCAGGCAGTGACCGGCTCCTTCATGCCCTCGATTTCCACTAGGCACAGCCGGCAGGAGCCGTCCGGGGTGAGCATAGGATGAGCGCAGATGGCCGGGATATAAATGTTGGCCGCTCTGGCTGCCTCAAGGATGGTCATCTCCTCGCTGGCTTCGGTTGCTTGACCGTCAATTGTTATTCTAACCATTTCCATAATTTATCACCTTAAGCCCCGGTTTTGGGGCTATCACCTCCCGCTTTCAGCAGTTTCACCAGTCGCCAGCTGGTGTTCTGGCAGAGAATGATAATATCCTCGTTGGGCAAATAATCGGTGATGGTGCGGTCGAACATGATGGTGCCTTCTGGGGAGAACTCGGCGTCGCCTTTCCAGAGCACCAGGGTCAACGGCACCATACGCAACGGGTTAACGGTGACCGAGACATCGCCGTAATCCGCCTTGCGCCCGCTGATTAACTCCGCCATCTCCAGCAATTGATTTGGCTCATTACCGAAGTAGTTGACCAGCGGTTTTATTGCCCGCTGGTAAAAGGTGGGGAAATAGCCGGCAGCGTCGGAAAGTTCCTTGAAAGATATGAGCTGATTGGAGAGCGGCGTACCCTTGGCCTGCGCAACGTAATGAAGCAGTAGTATTTTATCGGTAACCGGCACCTCTTCTGTGCTGTCCTGGCGGGATACGCTGGCCTCCGGATAGGTAATGATATATGTCCGGTTCAGGTAATCAAGGGATATCGCCTTCTCCGATTTCAGAAATCGGACGCCGCAGCGGCGGCATTGCTGCTCGATATCTTTGATTTCCGCCAGCTTTTCCGCCGCCAGCTGATAAGCCAGCTCATAACCGTGGCCATAATTCTGCGTGCGCGGTGTCAGAACCTTGCCTTTATTCATCTGGCACATTCTCCGGGTATAAGCACAGCCTTCGGATAAGGCTGTGACGGCAATATGCTATATTGCTTTTTTATCAGATTTCCAGCCAGGAGTGGGAGTATAGCGATTCACCGGTCAGCACCCTGACCGTTTTGGCATACTTGGCTTCCTCATCGGATAGCGCGGCATAGTCCGGCCTCTCACCGTCCATTATACGATGCACCAGGCTCACCAGTTCTGGCCGGTCGCCTCTGGCGATCTTTATCAGGTCGGCATCAAATGCGTCTACAATTGCCGAGTGCAGTCCATGCCGCATCAGCATTATCATATAGGTGCGATTCAGCCACGGCCGGAGGTTGGTCGGCGTGCCGTTGGAGATGTTGGACAGGCCCACGGTGGATTTGCAGCCGGGGGCGATTTCCCCCAGCATGGACATAAATTCAACGCAGGACTTCACCTGGTTTATTTCCACCGATACCGGGCTGACAATAGGGTCAATCCAGAGCTTTTCATTGGCGATGCCCATTTCATTGGCCTGGTAAACGAATTCAACGACATTCATGGCCCGTTCGTTGGCATCTCGCGGCATGCCTTCGGCACCCCAGAGCAGGGCGATGACATCGGCATCGAATTTTTTGGCCACCTCGAGGCCGGCTTTTATCCGGTCTGGCTGCAGGGAGACGGAGTTGATAAGGGGAAAGTTTTTGGCAGTCTGGAGGCCGGCTTCCATGGCCACAAGGTTGGTGGTGTCAAGTGATAAGGACTTATCCGTTACCTCCTGCACGATATTGACCACCCAGGGCATCAGATCGCTGCCAGTCTTCCGGGCCGGCCCGATGTTGAGGTCAAGGTAGTCTACCCCGGCCTCAGATTCTGCTCTGGCCAGGTCCTGGATTGGCTCGGGGTTTCTATCCTTCAGTGCCGGGCCAATGGTCTGCGACATCATGTTGATGTTTTCACCGATAAGAATCATCCTTACCTCCTATGGAGTCCATGCCTTCACGTAGGCGGGAATGTGGGCACCTTCCCTGGGCCCAACCAGTATCTCCCAGCCGGCCAGCTCTTCTTCCAGGCCACCGCTTTCCACCGCGGCATATCCCGGAATAATCAGTTTGCGGTGTTTGATTTTATCCTCAATGCCGCTCTTCTTGACAAAGGGGCCGATGATGTCGGAGCTGAACTTGCCCGCCGCCCAGGCGGTCATCACCGAGAGCCCCTCCGTGTCCTTCACCAGCAGCCAGCTGGGAACACGGCTCGTTTCCAGATAACCCGAGACCAGGAAGTAGGTGAGCGAAAAGTTGGTCGTAATCAGCACCGGGGAGTCGTCTTTCGGGCCGCCGATATCGTAGATACCCTCTTTCGTTGCCAGCGGCCGCTGGGGGTCGGTGAAGATGTTCATCCTTTCCACGAGCAACGGGAACAGGCTTTCCCCGTAGAAGTCAGACAGCACTATGATGCCGCCGTATTTGGCGACGAACATGGAGGCGATAACTGCTTCCTTCATCGGGTCGTCGGTCATCTCACAGGGGAAGGTGATGGTGGGAAAGCCGAGCGGGCGGAACTTTTTGTTCAGCGCGGCGCTGCGGATGATTATCTGGTCTTCAAGTGCCTGGCGTGTCGTTCTGGAGCCGGAATCGATGATGATGCTCTTCAGCCCCCCCTGGGTCAGTTTGTCGCTTAGTTCCGATAATTCTTCCAAGTTTGAGCCCTTAACCGCCACCGGACACGAACTTTCCTTGGCCATGGCCGCTACCTTGTCAACGTTATCTTTGGTGGCGGCGTGGATAAGCGGCTTGCGGTCGGCGCAGGCTTTCAGTCCGGCAGCCAGGACATCGGGGTTCTCGCTCATCAGGATGATGCCTCCATCGCTGCCTTGCGCTACCTTGCTCACCACGGCCTCGAATTTCTGTGGGTCGCCGGACTCGCTTTTCACTGCCACCAGCTCGGGACGGAGCGTAAGGCCGACTCTTTCATATTGGAGGGTTTTGAATTTTTGGATTCTGGCATTGATCTCAGCATCGTCCAGTGAGTCCTTGATAAGGATGGCGATGCCGGGCGGGTTCTCGAATCTCTTTTCGTGGCGGAACATGACCGTTTCGCCGCCGATTTTAAGTGGCCGCTCGCCGACTCCAATAGTGACCGGCAAGATGGGCGGCGCTGAAGCTTCGGACAGCTTCTCTTTGGACTCCTCGGTAACGTGAGGGCAGGCACCCAGTTCCACCTTGCCCGAGGCCAGTTGCATGGCGAAAGCCAGGCAGGTGGGAACCCCGCACTC
>CAYFVI010000073.1:0-3594 GCA_964346525.1 uncultured Dehalococcoidaceae bacterium | reverse complement strand
AACGAGATGAGCACCGGCGCTCAGAATGATATCGAGCAGGCGACCAAGATAGCCCGGGCAATGGTCACCAACTTCGGTATGAGTGACAAGTTGGGGCCTCGCACCTTCGGGCACAAGGAAGAAATGGTCTTCCTCGGCCGCGAGATTTCTGAGCAGAGGGATTACAGCGATAAGATAGCCGAGCTGATTGATGAAGAGGTCTATGGACTCATCGATGAAGCCCATGGGACGGCGCAGGAGATACTGAGAAAACACAAGGACAGACTGGTATCGATTGCGGAACAGCTTATGGCTAAGGAGACGATAGAAGGGGAAGAGCTGGAAGCAATCCTGAGTGAGACGGCTCCGAAACCATCGAAGAAAGTTAAACCGGAGCCCAGACCAGTACCGGTGGAACCGGTTGGTGAAGCGGAACGAGCGGCCAAGCCCGAGAAAGCGCCTATGGTACCCCGCCTGGTTCCGAAGCAAACGCCGGCGGCTCCTGATTAAACGCGGTAAAAAGACTGCTGAGAGGGGGGCTACGCCCCCCTCTTTTTTGCTCCTATTTCTTGCGGGCTACGACATATTTCGCCAGCGCAAACAGCGCCTGGCGACTGCTGTTATCCGGCAGCTCATTGAGGTTCTGGCAGGCCCTGGTGCTGTATTCCGAAGCCACCTCGTAGCACTCGTCCACAATCGGTGAATTCCGCATCAAATCTATTGCCTGATTGATATTATCCTTGTCGTCCCGGCTCTCAAATAACCGTTTAACCGGGTTATCATCGGGGTAGCGCTCCATGAGCAGCATTGCCGGCAGGGTGAGGGTCCCCTGCGTCAAATCCGAGCCCACCGGTTTGCCCAGTTCTTCCTCGGTGCTGATGAAATCAAGAATATCATCCACTATCTGAAAGGCAATGCCCAGGTAATATCCGTATTCCCGGAGTACAGCGGTTGATTTCTCCGGCGCCTGGCTCAGGATGGCTCCTGACTCGGTGGCGAGGGAGAAGAGGGAGGCGGTCTTGCCGGATATTTTCTTGAAGTATTGTTCCTGAGTCTGTTTCAAATTGTAGGCGCTGAAGAACTGGTTCAATTCACCGCTGGATATTGTGGCCAGCGTTTGGGAAAAAAGCTTGATGACTCTCGGGTTCTGCGTGTCAGAGACGAATTCGCCGGCCTTGGCGAAGAGGTAATCTCCGAGGAGTATGGCTGGCTCCTCGCCCCAGAGTTTATATATTGTGGCCCGGCCGCGCCGCGCCATTGACTTGTCAATGGCGTCATCATGGACCAGGGTGGCCGTGTGCATGAGTTCCACGGATACAGCCATGGGCAGCAGGTATCTTAGATTATACTGATAGAATTTACCTGACAGCAGCGTCAGGGCCGGCCGGATACCTTTCCCGCCGCCGCCCACCACGTAGTCGAGCTGCTCCGAAAGCCAGGGAAAATCGACTTTGATAATCGACCTGAGGGACTCTTTCACCTGGGACAGGTCATCCCGTATGGACTGGTATATATCGTCGAGGTCCACAAGTATCCTCTCTCACCTATGATGGTGTCTGGCCTAATTTCTTGGTCTCCTCCTCCACCAGGCTATCGTCAAGTTTGGAGAACAGGGGTTGCGGCGGCAGCAGTTTCTGCCCCGGCGGTAACTCCTGCCATTTCCAGCCGGAGTCCTCGATGCTCCCTGTAAAGCCCAGATACTCGTGCAGCTTCCGGGAACTGAAAGGCAGGAAGGGATAGAGCATTGTTTTCAGATTGGCAATCACCTGAAGAGCTACATAAAGTGATTTAGCGGCATCCTGACGATTCTCTTTAATTGCTTTCCAGGGCGATTTGTCGTCCAGATAACGGTTGGCTTCCTGTGCCAGCGCCATTATCGTCCTGATGGCCTCGCGGAAGTGGCAGCCGTAGAGCAGTTCATCCACCGTCCTTAAAGTCTTCTCAGTTCCAGAGAGAATCTCTTTGTCCTGAGCATCAAGCTCGCCGGGGTCCGGCACGCTGGCATCGAAGTTGCGGTAAACAAAGGTGAGCACGCGGTGCACCAGGTTGCCATATGTGGCCACCAGCTCGTCGTTATTGCGGCGCACAAACTCGCGCCAGGAGAAATCTGTATCGGAAGTCTCCGGCATATTGATGGAAAGGAGATACCGGAGGGGGTCGGGGTCATAGCGTTTCAGATAGTCGAGCAGCCAGACCGCCCAGTTCTGGCTGGTGGAGAGCTTCCTGCCCTCTATGGTCAGGAACTCATTGGCGGGAACGTCATAGGGGAGGTTCAGGTTATCCCCGTAGCCCAACAACATAGCCGGCCAGATGAGGGTATGAAATGGGATATTATCCTTACCGATGAAATAATAGCCCTTGGTATCGCTGTTCTGCCAGAAATCGCGCCATTTCTCGCCATCGCCGGTTAAGGCGGCCCATTCCTTGGCAGCGGATAGGTAGCCGATGACGGCCTCAAACCAGACATATATCCGTTTGTTTTCAAAGCCGGCCACCGGTATGGTCACCCCCCAGTCTATATCGCGGGTGATGGCCCGATCTTTTAACCCCTCCTCAAGATAACGCAGGGAGAAGTTCAGCACGTTCGGTCTCCAGTGCTTCTTTCTCTTTACCCATTCCAGCAGTCGGTCATTGAAGGCGGAAAGTTTCAGGAAGAAATGCTCGGTATTGCGGAAAACGGGCTTGGTGCCGCAGATGCGGCAACGCGGTTCGAAGAGCTCGGCGGGGCTCAACGGTTTACCGCAGGCTTCGCACTGGTCACCGCGTGCGCCGGGAGCATTACAATAAGGGCATATCCCCTCGATATAGCGGTCGGCGAGGAAGCGCTGGCAGTTGGGGCAGTAAGGCTGCGATAGCGTATCCTTGTAAATATAGCCGCGGTCCAGCAGGGTGAGGAAGATATCCTGGGTAACCCGGGCGTGGTTTTCCGTGCCGGTGGTGGTGAAAAGGTCGAACGAGATGCCGAGTTTCTGCCATGATTCGAGGAATTGCTGGTGGTATCTGGCGGCGATTTCGCTCGGTATTTTGCCTTCCTGCTCGGCCTTGATGGTGATGGGCGTCCCGTGCTGATCTGACCCCGAGACCATCAGCACCTCATTGCCTCTGGTGCGGTGATAGCGGGCAAAGATA
Organism: uncultured Dehalococcoidaceae bacterium; assembly: GCA_964346525.1. Taxonomy (GTDB): domain Bacteria; phylum Chloroflexota; class Dehalococcoidia; order Dehalococcoidales; family RBG-16-60-22; genus E44-bin89. The sequence continues at coordinate 486 of CAYFVI010000073.1, read as the reverse complement.
TCAGGAGGCAGATAGGCACCGGCAATCTGTCCCAGATGGAGCGAACCGTTCGCGTATGGCCAGGCAACGCCAATGAAAATTTTTTCGCTCATGCGGCCTCAATCACGTTCTGGAATGCCGGACTCAAGGAAGGTTAGTATCTGCTCCCCTTTTTCCGTCTTGTACTGGGCGTAGCCCTTCTTCAGGCAGCATTCCACGCAGTACCGCCTTGTTTCACCTTCCTCGTCTTCGATGCCATCTCTCTCATCGACGGCCAGATAGCGCTCGGGATAGGGGATGTTGCGCTGACAATCATCGCATTTTACTTCTCCCAGTGAAACGCACCCACGACGCATAGTTCAACTCCTCTCCAGACTGTGACAAGGGTTCTGTTTTTTATCCCAGACCTTATTCATTTTAAGCCAGGTCCGATATAGTTCACGGCGGGACAGGCCGGTCTCTTCCGCCACTCTGGCGATGGCTTCTTTCGCTTTTATACCGCTTTTA
>CAYFVI010000072.1:0-3145 GCA_964346525.1 uncultured Dehalococcoidaceae bacterium | reverse complement strand
ACGGTGGCGATGTTGCGGATTAATTCCATGATGATGACCGTCTTGCCCACCCCGGCGCCGCCATAGGCACCGATTTTGCCGCCCTTGGTGAACGGAGTAATCAGGTCAATCACCTTGAGCCCCGTTTCCAGTATCTCGGTGCTCGTCGACTGTTCCTCAAGTGATGGCGGAGGGCGATGGATTGGCCAGTGCTCCTTCGCTTTCACCGCACCGAGGTCGTCCAGGGGTTCGCCCATGACATCAAAAAGGCGTCCCAGCGTGGCCCGGCCCACCGGCACCCTGAGCGCAGCTCCGGTATCTGCCGCCTCGGCACCGCGCTCCAGACCATCGGTAGGTGATAGTGCCAGACATCGGACCCAGTTATTGCCCATATGTTCCTGAACCTCAAGCACCACTCTGCCGCCATCGGCATTGATTTCAACTGCATTGTAAAGTGCCGGCAATTTATCGGGCGGGAATTCAACATCAACCACCGTACCGATTACCTGAGTCACTTTGCCTTTTGCCATTATAACCTCCTCGGTCAAGCCAGAGCTTCCACGCCGCCGGCTATGTCCAGAAGCTCTTTAGTAATCGCCTCCTGGCGGGCCTTATTGTAAAGCAGTGTCAATTCATCGATAAGCTCACTGGCATTATCCGTGGCGTTCTTCATGGCCACCATCCGCGCCGACTGCTCGCTGGCGATGGACTCCAGAATGGCATGGTAAACCTCCATCTCAACGAAACGGGGCAGAAGGTTGCCCAGCACGGCATCTGGCCCCGGCTCATAGATATAGTCCACGTTCTGTACCGCCGGTATGCTGGCGGGCTCCACCGGAAGCAATTGCTGCACGCAGGGACGCTGCACCATGGTGGAGACAAAGCGCGCGTAGACCAGGCAGACCAGGTCAACGACGCCCTGGCTGTAATCCTCAATCAGTATCTTTGAGATGGGCAGGGTGTCCATCAGGCTGGGACGGTCGCCGAGATGGGTGAATTGAGCCACCACCTCCGTGTCACACCGGCGGACAAAATCAAGCCCCTTCCTCCCCACAGCGATAACGGCAACCGGCACTTTCTGCTCCAGAATGTAACTGGCGATGGTGCGATTGAGGCTGCTGACCAGCCCACCGCAGAGACCGCGGTCAGGGGTAATATGAACCAGGGCAATTTTCTGAATGGGACGCCGCTGCAATAGCGGGTGCGGGGCCCTTTCAGTCCCGGCCAAAGCCGCCAGGTTCGCGATGACCTGCTGGATTTTGTCCGCATAGGGCCTGCCCGCCAGACCACGTTCCTGCGCCCGCCTCATTTTGGAAGCGGCAATCATCTCCATCGCCCGGGTGATTTTGGCCGTTGTCTTTACACCCCGAATCCGCCGATGTATGGTGCGAATGTTTGCCAAGCTTTACCTCTTAAGACAACTCGGTATTATGGAGCTCCTTGAACTCCTTGATTGCTTTGACTAAAGCCTTTTCCATCTCCGGACCGATTTTTTTATCTTTGGCCAGAGATTTAACTATCTCAGAATGTTTTTCATCCATGAATTGATAGAATTTGGTTTCAAACAGAGCGACTTTGCCGACAGGAATATCATCAAGATAACCGTTAACCGCGGTATAAAGAATCATAATTTGCCTTTCCAGCGACAACGGCACAAACTGGGGCTGCTTCAGAACCTCGGTAAGCCTCTGCCCTCGTTCAAGCTGGGCCCTGGTCGTCTTGTCCAGCTCCCCGGTACCGAACTGGGCGAAAGCCGCCAGTTCGCGGTACTGGGCCAGTTCCAGGCGCAGCTTGCCGGCCACCTGCCTCATCGCCTGCGTCTGGGCTTTGCTCCCAACGCGAGATACCGATAAGCCGACGTTCAGCGCCGGCCGGGTGCCGGCATTAAAGAGGTCGGTTTCTAGATACATCTGACCGTCGGTTATGGATATAACGTTGGTGGGAACATATGCCGAAAGGTCGCCGGCCTGCGTCTCGATGATGGGCAGCGCCGTCAATGAACCGCCGCCGTACTCCTTGGCATATTTGGCCGCCCGCTCCAGAAGCCGACTGTGCAGGTAAAAGACATCGCCCGGATAGGCCTCCCTTCCCGGCGGCCGCCGCAGCAGCAAGGATAGCTGGCGGTAAGCCCAGGCGTGCTTGGTGAGGTCGTCATAAATGACCAGGGCGTCCTTGCCATGTTCCATGAACTCCTCGCCGATGGCGCATCCGGCATAAGGTGCCAGGTACTGAAGTGCAACGGAATCGGAAGCGCTGGCCACCACCACGATGGTATGTTCCATAGCGCCGTGGCTTTCCAGTATGGCCACCAGGTGCGCCACCTTGGACACCTTCTGGCCAATGGCAACGTAAATGCAGACAAGGTCGCCGCCTTTCTGATTGATGATGGTGTCAACAGCAATGGCCGTTTTACCGGTGGAGCGGTCGCCGATTATCAGTTCCCTCTGGCCACGGCCGATGGGAATCATGCTATCGATTGCCTTGAGGCCGGTCTGTACAGGCGTATTCACGGATTGCCGCAGCACCACATTGGGCGCCACACGTTCCACGGGACGGGTCCTCCTGGCTTTAATGGGGCCTTTGCCGTCCAGAGGTCGCCCCAGCGGGTCAACAACCCGTCCGACAAGCGCTTCACCCACAGGTACCTCAACAATCCGCCCTGTACACCGTACCTCATCGCCTTCCTTCACCTTGAGGTAGTCCCCGAGGATTATCGCTGCCACACTGTCCTCTTCCAGGTTCAGTGCAATCCCCATAATATCGTTGGGGAATTCCAGCAGCTCATTGTACTTGGCCGAGGTCAATCCGTGAATGCGAGCAATGCCGTCACCAACCTCAATTACCGTGCCCACATCCACCATAGCGACGGTACCGCCAAACTGCTTGATTTGCTCTTTCAGCACCGATACGATTTCCTGCCCTTTGGTCGTCACCGGAGCTCCCTCCTCTCCGAGTTAGTTCCTTTGCTCTTTTATATTACAGCCTGCCCTCAACGAGACTCTCAACTACCGACGGGTCGGCCAGCGTGCTGGTATCTCCGAGGTTGTTGACGTCTCCCGCGGCAATCTTGACCAGGATACGGCGCATGATTTTTCCGCTCCGGGTCTTGGGCAGGCCTTCAGCGAACTGAATTTTATCCGGCGTGGCGATTGGCCCGATTTCCTTG
>CAYFVI010000071.1:0-7288 GCA_964346525.1 uncultured Dehalococcoidaceae bacterium | reverse complement strand
TAGGGTCGGAGAGGAAACCGGGCAAAAACTGCGTCCCCGTCCAGATACCCCATACTATTAAAGCTCCAAGTATGGCCCCCTTATTATTGCCACTGCCTCCAACCATGAGCATCGCCCATATGATGAAAGTGGCCAGCAGCGGATCAAAGGTAACCGGGTCCACAAACCTCACGTTATGGGCATACAGCGCGCCGCCGATTCCCATAATGGCCGCACCGAAGATGAATGACTGCAGTTTGAAATTAAAGACATTCTTCCCGCTGGCCTCGGCGGTTACCTCATCCTCTCTTATCGCCTTCAGCACCCGGCCCCAGGGTGATTTAATCGTCCTGTTGACCGCAATATACAGGACAATCAGTATGGCGACGACCACTCCCAGAAACAGGTAATCGTAATACTGAGGAGAAACAAGCTCACCCAGGAACTTGGGGATGCGATATAATCCCTTGGAGCCATTGGCCAGCCATTTTTCGTTTAAGAAGATAATGCGGACGCTCTCGGCAATGCCGAGGGTAGCGATGGCCAGATAATCTTCCCTGAGCCGCAGCGTGAGGAAGCCGATGAACAGAGCGACAATCCCGCATATCAGCGCGGCGGCCATTAAGGCCAGGAAAAACCAGAGGTCAATGCCGAGGTTCCAGAAACCCAGTCGTGCCGGTAAATCGCCCCCGAAGATGTAATCTTCAAACATCAGCGGATCCGGCGAGGCCGTGGTAAGCAATGCCGAGGTATAGGCGCCGAGGGCGAAGAAACCGGCAATGCCGATGTTGAAAAGTCCGGTATATCCCCAGTGCACATTGAGCCCCAGGCTGAAAATGGCATAGATTACCGCCATTATGGCGAATCCGGTAATATAACCTATAATGCCTGATAAATCCATCAGTCTTTCACCCCGAAAATTCCCTTGGGACGAATGAGGAGAGTGGCTATCATGATGATAAAGACTATCACCACCTTGTAAGCGGGATTAAGCCACTGCGTCGAGACTTCCGCAGCAACACCGATAACGAGGGCACCAACGAGAGCCCCGTAAAGGTTGCCAATACCCCCCAGTATAACTGACGCAAATAGCAAAATAAGAATGCGCCATCCCATAATAGGGAGCAGCTGTGCCTGAAATATAGCCAGGAGGACACCCGCAGTGGCGGCCAGCCCGGCGCTCAAGGCCCAGGTCCACTTGACAATATTCTCGGTATTTATGCCGCTCACCCTGGCCAGGTCCATGTTATCCGACGTGGCTCTCATTGCTTTCCCGAGCTTGGTACGCGTCAGGAATAAGTAGAGAACGACTACCAGAACGATGGCCACTACCCCGATAAAGAGATTATCCGGCGGGATGCGAATTCCCATGGGCAGTTGATAGAATTCTTTTGACAGGCGAGGATATTGGTAAGTATCCCCACCCCATAGCACCTGTACTATGCCTCGCAGGCCGATAGCCAAGCCCAGAGACGTCATAGCCAGGACCACCCGGCCAACTCCACGGCGCCTGAGGCGTCGGTATATCAACACGTCCAGACCAACGGCAATAGCGGCCATGGCCAGAATGGTGAGGGGTAAAGCGATGAATAGAGGATATCCAAAAGTAAACGGCCCCAGACCAGCGCCTTCCAGACGCAGTGCCGGCAGAAGCGTCCCCAGCAGGAAGAGCGCAATGTAAGCCCCCAGAGTCATGAAGTCTCCCTGTGCCAGATGTGCAAAATTGAGAATCCCGTATATGAGCGATAGGCCAATGGCACCGAGGGCGATTATCGCGCCGAGAAACAACCCGTTAACCATCAATTCCAGCTTTATTATGGAAAAGAGACCGAGGAGGAGCAGGATAAGAAAACCAGCTAATACAGAGTAACCCGCACTCCACTTCGGTATTAAGCGTTGTGTCTGTGGACTTGAAGTCGTCATACGTCTAGCCTCCGAGATAAAGACGGGTAACGTCGGGATTGCTAAGGAGATTTTCGCCCCTGTCCTCAAGCTGGTTCTGCCCTGATGCCAGAACATATCCCCAGCTTGATAGTTGCAGAGCCTCTTTTGCGTTCTGCTCCACAAGCAGGATAGCCACACCGGTACGATTGATGCCCAAAATCTTCTCAAATACAGAACCGACCAGGCTCGGGGCAAGGCCAGCAGATGGTTCATCCAGAAGCAATAAAGCAGGGTCCAGCATAAGCGCTCGGGCGAGGGCCAGCATCTGTCGCTGGCCTCCAGATAGAGTCCCTGCTCTGTCCTTCCGTCTCCCTGCCAGGTCAGGGAAGAGGAGATATATCTCTTCTAAGCGCTGGCGGAAGTCATCGGTGCGAACGAAAGCACCCATCTCCAGGTTTTCGTTGATGGAAAGAGACGGGAAGATATTGCTGGACTGGGGCACATAGCAAATTCCTCTGCGCACCACCGTTTCCGGTGCCTGTCCGGTAATGTCCTTCCCCTGAAAAAGAACCTGCCCTTTCTTCGGCTTCACCAGGCCAAAGATTGACTTCAATAACGTAGATTTTCCGGAGCCATTCGGTCCGATGATGGTGACAATATGGCCCTCTTCAATGGCAATGGATACTCCGTGAAGTATCTCCGTTTCACCGTATCCGGCTACGATATTAGATACTGTCAGCAGGCTCATTAACGGAACCTCCCAGATAGGCTTCTATAACGCGCTGGTCTCTCTGTACTTCATGAGGCTGGCCTTCCATGATGTTCTCCCCGTTGCACATCACAATAATGGGGTCGCAGAGGCTCATCACCAGGTCCATATCATGCTCTATGAGCAAAAAGGTAAGCCCTCTCTCATAACAGGATCGGCGAATGTCATCGGCCAGCTGTTTCATCAGGGTAGGGTTTACTCCCGCCCCGGGTTCGTCCAGCAGCACCAGTTGCGGCTCCGCCATCAAGGTGCGAGCCAGTTCTAAGAGCTTCTTCTGGCCGGAGGACAGGTTTCCCGCATATTCGTTTTTCAGGTGCACCAGATTGACAAAGCGCAGGACCTCCAGGGCCCTTTCCTCGATATTGTTTTCCTGACGGTTAACCCGCCAGGGCAGAAGCCAGGAACTCCACAATTGCTCCCCCAACTGGTCCGCAGGTACCAGCATAAGGTTTTCCAGTACCGTCATGCGCTTCAACTCCCTGGGAATCTGGAAGGTTCTGACGATACCGTGGCGAAATATCTTGTGAGGAGGAAGACCATCGAGACGCCTACCGCCGGAGAGAATCTGGCCGCTGTTGCACTTCAGGAAACCGGTGATTAGATTGAATAGGGTAGTCTTCCCGGCACCATTTGGACCTATGAGACCGGTGATAGTCCCTCTTCGCACCTTGAAAGAGCAGCGGTTAACGGCCCGGATTCCGCCGAAATCCTTTACCACGTCCCTTATCTCGAGAATCGTCTTTTCCGAATCATTCATGACGCTGCCCTTTCCCATCTGTTCCTGTGACAGCATTCTATCATGGCCACAAGCTACATTTTACCACAAAGCTATAATTCCTATTCCGTGATGGCTCCCACTGCCAGAGGGAACAAAATAGGGGAGCATTTCTGCTCCCCTGGCTTATTACACAAATTCTTCCCTAAGGGTCTGATTCAGGTCAGTACCTTCTAAATTTTCCCCCGCCGAAGCCGCCACCCCTCCTGCCTCCGTACGACCCGCCACCTCTACCTTCGGTACGAGCACGCGCCGCGCTGACATTAAGTGTCCGCTCTTTTACCGTTTTTCCGTTAAGTCCACTGATCGCGGCCTGACCTTCAGATACCGAAGGCATCTCAACAAACGCAAATCCTCTTGGTCTGCCACTATATCTGTCGGTTGGAATGGCTACAGACTCCACTTCCCCAAAAGCGGCGAATTCCTCTCGCAGCTCCTCTTCGGTCATATCAAAGGATAAATTGCCTACGTAGATTTTCATAATCTACCCCCTCCTTTTCCTGAATTTTCTCGCCCTCTTTACCTAATAACTCTAACGATGCCTTCTTCTGGCGCTATTCTTGGCCTTAATACGGATAGCGTCACGCTTGGATACAAAATGACGATGAGCCTTCGCTTCTCGCAGGACCCCACTCGTCTGAACCATTCTTTGAAAGCGACGTAATAATGATTCCTGCGATTCTCCTTCGCGTATTGATACTTTCAATGATAGAACTCCCGCTTTCCAGGGGTCACATCCGGGTCAGCTGTCCAACCCGGACGTGACTCGAAGTTAAACCTTTCTTATCTACTTAGTCTGACTTTCCGATAGCAATCGCTGCAATACACGGGCTTATCCCCTCTCGGCTCAAAGGGGACTTCAGTGTCTTTACCGCACTCAGCACATACCACAGGGAACATCTGGCGCCGTTGCTCATAGCGGGAGCCACCACTTCCATAGCGCTCCTGTTTTCGGGCCTGGCGGCACGATGGGCAGCGCTTGGGCTCATTGGTATAGCCCCGGGTCTGGAAGAACTCCTGTTCTTCCGCGCTGAAGGTGAACGTGGTGCCGCAATCCGAACACTGGAGAGACTTGTCTTGAAAAGCCATTGGATGACCTCCTCTCTTCATATTTTAGTTAGAGTTCCGGTCATCCAACGCTACTGTGGTCTAAAGTGCTTTAAAAGCTGTAATAACCTAAACTGAAACTAAACACCAAATTTTACACTGAATGGTGCCTCTTTGTCAAATGAGTTCAAGTGCTCCGACACCAGATATGGCTATCGGCGAGGTTTAACTTCCCTTGACAAAGGGAGAAATTAGTCATTATCATAGCACACAATTGTCGAATATTATGGATTACGGAAAGGGGTATAGAGGTAGATGGCACTCTACGAGGTTCTCAAAGAGGCGATTATATCAGGCAATGAGACAGAGGTTGAGAGCCAGGTCAATAAGTCATTAAGTGAAGGAGCAGATGCTTCGGATATTATGAACAACGGGCTTATCGCCGGCATGGAAATAGTGGGGCAGCGCTTCAGGGCAGGCGATATGTTCCTTCCCGAGGTCTTGCTTTCCGCGGAGGTTATGCATAAAGGCATTGATATCATCAACCCTTTGCTGGCTGAATCATGGCACAAGGGAATAGGGACAGTAGTCATTGGAACAGTCGAAGGCGACATTCATGATATAGGGAAAAAATAGTTAGCCTGCTCCTTGAAGGGTCAGGGTTTCAGGTTATTGACCTTGGCGTAGATATCAAGGCCGAGACTTTTATTCAGGCAATAGAAGAGCACAACCCCGATATCTTGGGAATGTCGGCCTTACTGACGACAACGATGCCGAATATGGGTAAAATAATCGACCTGCTGAAGGAGAAATCGCTGCGCGATAAGGTGAAAATAATTGTCGGCGGTGCTCCTGTTAGCCAGCAGTTTGCCGATTCGATAGGTGCCGATGGCTATGCCCCGGAGGCCAGCCAAGCAGTGGAAATGGCGAAGGTACTGATTAAGGCTAATTAAAGATTGCGAGGTATTTATTTATGCGCGCCAATTATATTCATTACGGTAGCCCTCAATTCCATGTTCTCTCCGATAAACAGATAGAGGAACTGCATCTGGCCAGCCTTCAGATTCTGGAAAGAACCGGGGTCGCTTTCGAGTCTCAGGAAGCCATTGAATTGCTTGCGTCTGCTGGAGCCGATGTATCCAACACCGGCAGGGTAAAAATACCCCCACACCTGGTGGAATGGGCCCTGAATACGGCACCCAAAACGATCACCATATATACACGGGACGGGGAACCAGCGATGGTCCTGAACGGAACCACATCGCATTTCGGAGGACATAACGCCCTAGATGAGTATATTGACCCGTATAGCAGACAGAAAAGGCAGTGCTACGTTAGCGATATCGCTGATATGGCACGGGTAATAGATGCGCTGCCGAATATTGAGTGGTCATATATTATCTCCTCCTATCAGACCCTGCCCGGCGCAATCGCTGATAAAGTCGCCATTCTCCAGGCAATGCTCAATTCCACAAAACCGATAGCCTACTGCCTGGTCGATGTCGATGCGCTCCGTGAGGTACTGGAGGTCTGTTCCATCGTTGCCGGTGGAGAGAAAGAGCTAACGGCCAGACCTTTCCTTATCGGCTCGTCACAGCCGATAAGTCCGCTGGTGCAGGGCAAAGACATCGTGGATAAAAGCCTGTTGTGTGCGGAAAAGGGCATTCCCAATTTCGTATATAGCGGGCCTCTGGCCGGTGCCACGGCTCCGGTCACATTCCCCGGCCTGCTAGCCATCGGCATCGCGGAATTCCTGAGCCAGCTGGTGGTGATTCAGCTTAAGAAGCCCGGCGCCCCGGTAATAGTCGGCGCCACTCCCACCATAATAGATATGAGGACCACGCTCTGTACCTATGGGGCTCCGGAATCGGCATTTCTGATTGCCGCCCTGGCTGAGGTTGTCCGCTATTACCGGCTGCCCTTCTTCGGCAGAGCCGGTGCCACCGATGCCGACCTGATTGATGCCCAGGCGTCATTGGAGGCTACATATCAAATCCTGCTTTCCGCACTATCGGGAGCAGACCTCATACACGGCCTGGGCGAGATGAATGCGGGGCGGATGTTTTCCCCGGAGTATGCTGTACTGGGCAGCGAAATCGTTGATATGGCCAAAGTAACAATGCAGGGGATTGAAATCAACCAAGAGACCCTCCCCCTTGACCTCATCGAGCGCGTTGGCCCGAAAGCGACCTACATTTCAGAGAAGCATACCCTGAAGCATTTCCGAGAGATATGGGTGCCCACCGTTCTTGACCGCAGCATGATAAGGAATGAGGCGGGAAAGAGGTGCCACGACCTGGTGAACGAAAAGACGCTCAAGATACTCAATACCCACACACCAAAACCGCTCCCGGACGATGTGGTCAAGGAACTGAAAAAAGTGGAACAGAGCTGGTTGCAGCGGGCCGGGCTCAAGCAATTCCCAACGAAGGATTAAAAACACAGATGGGAGGAATATAACATGTTTGCCCGCATAGTAAGGTATAAATGGAAGCGCGATATGATAGATGAAGCAGTCAGGATTTACCGGGAGAACGTTACCCCAGCCCGCCAGGCCAAGAAGGGTGCTCGCACCGGCTATTTCCTGACTGACCGGAAAACCGGTAAAGGCATTGCCATTACCCTGTGGGATAATGAAAAGGATACACTGGCTACAGAAGAGAGCAGTTTCTTTCAAGAGCAGCTGGCCAAATTCAATGACTGCCTGACCGCGCCGCCGGTACGGGAGATATATGAAGTCAGCGCCCAGGGTTAGGAGTGCAGAGTTGCAGGTTGAGCAAATCCTGGCTGATCTGGTGCGGATAAAGTCGGTGAACCCTCCGGGCGGAGAGACC
>CAYFVI010000070.1:0-3481 GCA_964346525.1 uncultured Dehalococcoidaceae bacterium | reverse complement strand
GTCGGCGGACTGGGCAGCGCCGTGGCCGAGGCTCTCGTGGGCGAAACCCCTGTGCCGATAAAGATGGTGGGAATCGCCGACACGTTTACCGAGACCTCAAAAGACTTCGATTCCCTGCTGGACAAGTACGGGATGGCTGTGGATGATATCGTTAGGGCGGCGCAACAGGCGGTGAAACAGAAAACAAAATAGGTTCCTATCCGCTTTGCGGCGGCGACGCTACGTGGAACTCCAGCGTATCAAGTGTGTCAGGTTCGACCGCATCCCAGCATACCAGCCTGGCCTTTCCCTGTATTTCCGTAACAACATCGGCATAGGTCCGGTAACGGCCGCGCCTGAGCCAATAATTATCGAAGAACCACAGCCCGGCCCCGGGCACGTTGAAAACACAGACGGTATGACTTTTGCGCGCCGGCCTGAGCATGGCGGTAACCAGAACCGGCCGGGATTCCGGCTGCCATTGCTGCAGCAATGCGGCAGCGAGCACCGAAAAGCCATCGCAGTCATCCTTCTTCTTGTCCCAGACCGTCTGCGGATAGCTGATGGCATCAAAGAGGTGGAAAGGGCCGTCCATTGTCCAGGTAACCTGTTTCAATAAAGTTTCAATTTCCTCGAGAGAACCGGCTACCGGCAAAGGCTGTGTTTTATATTTAGCCTCGAACCGCCTCCTTCGCCATCGTGACCAGCGGTACCTTCCCTTCCGCAGCCAGAAAATGAGAAATAGGTCTATGAAGCTCATCATCACAAAGGTCACCACCGTCAGTACCACCGCGCTACCAGCGGCAATGACCGCCCACAGATAGCCCGGCATAGCAGGAGCAGGCGGTTCAGCCGGGACGACAACGATTTCAGGCGGCGGAGGTATTGGCGGAAGTTCTATGGTTGGGAACGGTATTATCAGCTCGGGAGAAGGTGGCACGCTGATAACCGGCGGTGGTGCCCGTTCGATGATTACAGGCGGTGTTACCTCCAGAGGCTCAACCTGAAAGGTACGATGCGCGGAACTGATACGGAAGAAGGGCTGCGTAATCCGCACTTTCCAGTAGTAGGTCGTTCCTGCGGATAGACTTACCCGGGCCGCACCTTCAGCCCGCGGGCCAACAAAAAGGACCACGGGCGAACTATCGCTGGCTACCGTTATGCTGGCAACCGGCGCTTTGAATTCCTCATCCTGGGCAATGGAAAACTCGTATTCGGTGGCATCGAACGCTCGTTGCCAGCGAAAGGTTATATCTCCGGTAATTCCGGTTACCGGATTAACCGAACCCACATAGCCACCCTCCGGGGCCTGCAATGCCAGCCTGGTCATAATATCGTTAATACGGTAAAGTCGGTTGGTGCCATTGGTCTTTATGGCCCATAACTTTCCGCCGGAGCCCAGTTTCAGCGCCTGCGGCGATGCATTGAAAACAACGCCGGGGTCGGCAACATCTGTTGTAGCTGAGGTGGCCCTTGCCTCCCAGCTCGTCGACGAATGAGATGCGGTAGTCGGTGAAAGGCATTGCCACAGCGTACTCTGCTTTGCATTCGGGTTATACTCAAGAGCGTAGAGGACGTTATCTTCAGCAGCCAAGCCATAAACTCCGCCGTTCAGGCTACCTTGGAAAATGTCCCTCCAGACTGTGCTGTTGCCAACCTGCCACCGCACCACGTTTTGCCCGCCGCTATCGCTGGCCGCATAAATCATCTTGTTGGAAGCATAGTCTTTATCGGGGACGACCTGAACTCTGCCCGCCCTATTTTGAATCCGCTGTGTTTTCTGCCATGACGAGCCCCCATCCACGGAATAGGCCACGTAGCCATTGGTGCTGCCGGCAAATAAAATACCCGCGCCTCCGCTGACAATCATGTGGCCCGTATCTTCCTCAAGACCGGTTGAAACATTCCCTCTCCAAGTGCGACCGGAGGAAAGCGTCTCGGTCACGTCTCCTTCCGCGCTGAGCACATAGGCAGTGTCGGTGCTTTCCACCGCCAGGTCCTGGACAGCGAGCGGACAGTTACCCACTGTCCATTCCTTATCTCCGCCATCGGAACTGTGGTAGACATTATGGCCCCCCTTCTCCGCAAGGTAGACCACCCCGGAATCACCGGGGGCCAATCTTATGATGTAGCCGGTGGTCTTCTGCTGGCTAAGCACACGCTGCCATGATGACGTTTTGCGCCAGAGACTGAGGTCATTTCCATCGTCGCTGGCCAGGTAAACGGTTTTACCGTCCTCTGAAACGGCGACATCGCTCAGGTCACTCATTGCGGTATCAATCAGGCTGACATCGTTGAAAGTCAACCCGTTATTTCCAGAGATGGCAAAAGCACTCTCGTCGCCCGATGTTCCCGCCACCACCATATCCCCGGCCCGGGCAACGATAATTTTGCCCTCTCCCCCCGGCCCCTTCATCGCTAAATTTGGCCTCAGAGTAGGCGTTTCGGCTAGCGGGTTGGTGCTGCGATAGACAGTATTACCGTCATAAGACCCCACCATCATGGCATGGCCATCAAAGGCAATGCTATGAATGTCAGCACCGGCCAGCAATGGTTCGCTGACGTTATCCTTTATCCGGTAAACTCCGCCAGCCTCTTCATCACCAGTTATCGCCAGGCCAACAAATGCAGTGCGACCGTTGTCCTCACCGGCAATGTAGTCAGGAGACAAGGCTATCGATGCTGAAGCAAGTTCCCCAGTCGCACCGTATTCGAGCACAGTTACTGGATAATCAGCAAACCCGGCTTGCGCGTTCCATGTCTGAGAAGCAAAGCTGAAAACTTGCAGGTTCACCTGCTTATCCCCGGTCTGGCCAACGGTTACCAGTGCATTATCTTCCTTGAAATGGGGGGAAAAGGCCAGCGCCTTCAATTCTTCAGTCGCAATAAATCCGGGCCGTAGGCCGGTTTCCTTCCACGCCGGTTTCTCCGCCTCAATTATGCCGTACCAGACATTACCCACCCCACCGGCTTCCTCCCCGGCAACCGCCAGATAATGTATTCCGTCGTTTGCCGCCGCAATGGCCATATCGAATATTTCTCTGGCGTTGCTGCCGTCGGTTCCTTGAATCATGCCCAGAGAACGCCAGGTGGTGCCCCCATCGGTGGTGAAATAAGCCGAGGGGACGGTTTTTCTGACCACGGCGGCCACATCGGCATTATCCGGGGCCACCGCCACGAGGTCGGCAACAATGGGAACGCTCTGCGCCGCCCAGCTTTCCCCGGCATCCATAGACTTGTAGACATATCTATCGGCTATGCTGTCGCCCGGAACAGCGTATATAGTCATACCATCGGCGGCGACGGCCATGTCACGAATATCAACGCCGGATGGACCGATCTGGAAGCCCTCGGTGCCGGAGATAGGAACTGCTGACCACGTTGGGGCCCCGGCCGAGACCGGCACCGCCAATGACAGCAGGCTGGCCATCAGTATGACGACCAGCCCTATAATTCTTAATATCCTGTATCCCATCGCCCCATCGACCGCCTGCATAAGACC
>CAYFVI010000069.1:0-11011 GCA_964346525.1 uncultured Dehalococcoidaceae bacterium | reverse complement strand
CCACCAAGGATGGCGTCGACGCGGTACAGGTTGCCCTGCAAAACGCGGAGAACTCGCCCATCGAGGAGCTTGAAATAGGCTATCCTGTCCTCATATTGAGATATGAGCTGCTCCCCGACTCCGAGGGTGCGGGCAAGTTCCGGGGCGGCCTAGGTTTAAGAAGAGACTACCGCTTCCGGGACCACGAGGCCAACGTCACCATCCTTGCCGATACCGCCAAGTTTCCCGCCCGGGGCATCTTTGGCGGCCGGGATGGCAGAGGGGCAAGATACCTTCTGAACCCTGACGGTGAGAACTTCAGGGATGTCGGCTCCAAGTCGACTTTCTACGCCAGCCCGACTGACATCGTCAGTATGCAGACCCCCGGAGGCGGCGGCTACGGAGACCCGTTGCAAAGAGACCCTGAGGCCGTGCTTGACGATCTAAGATGCGGGAAAGTTTCCCTGGATCGAGCCCGCGAAGTATACGGGGTCGTCGTAAATCCGGAGAGCTGGACGGTGGATATGCCGGAGACATCCAGGTTAAGGAAGACCCGATGATAGCAGGAGGCTCGAACAATGGCACAGTACAGGCTCGGCGTTGATATAGGCGGCACCTTTACCGATGCGGTTCTGATGAACCTCGCGACGGGCGAGTTTCGGACCTCGAAGGTCTCCACCACGCCACAGGACCCTTCGCAGGGCTTTCTGCACGCTATCGAAAGGCTGGTCTCCGAAGCCGCCATCAACCCGCAGGAGATAGCACAGATAGTACACGCTACTACCGTGGCAACGAATGCCATTATTGAGAATAAGGTGGCCAGGAGCGCCTTCATCACTACCAGAGGTTTCCGGGACGTTCTGGAAATCCAGAGGCAGATAAGGCCTTCTCTCTATGACCTCTTCTTCGACAAACCGGCACCGCTTATACCCAGGTATCTATGCTATGAAGTGACCGGGCGGATGACACCCGAGGGAGAGGTATACCAAGCCCTGAATGAAGAGGAGGTCAGGCAGGTGGTACGGCAAATCAGAAAGAATGGAGTTGAAGCCATAGCCGTATGCTTCCTCCATTCCTACATCAATCCGGCACACGAGAAAAGGACGGGCGAGATAATTCGAGAGGAGTTTCCTGAAGTTTATCTAACCCTTTCGTCGGAGATAAATCCCGAGTTTCGGGAGTATTTCCGGGCCAGCACTACAGTCATCAACGCGGCACTTATGCCGATAGTGGCCCGATATGTGGACAAGCTTCAAAAGGAAATCGCTGCCAGGGGCTTCAAGTCAGGCCTCTACGTGATGCAATCCGGGGGAGGCGTTATGACGGGCCAGGTGGCCAGGGATAAGCCCGCTGCCATGGTGGAATCAGGTCCGGCGGCCGGAGTAATCGCCGCGTCAGCTCTGGGAACACGGCTCGGGTATTCAGATGTGATATCCTTCGATATGGGCGGCACCACGGCCAAGGCCGGTCTTGTGGAGCGTGGCCGCCCCAAGCTGGCGGCAAACTATGAGGTGGGCAGCGCAGCTATGACCCCTGATGCCCGGGGCAGGAAGGGTTCCGGCTACCCGTTGCAGACTCCCGTTATCGACCTTGTTGAGATAGGTGCTGGAGGGGGAAGCATCGCCTGGATAGATACCGGCGGTACCTTGCGGGTAGGCCCGAAAAGCGCCGGCGCCGAGCCCGGCCCGGCATGTTACATGACCGGAGGTACCCTGCCCACGGTAACCGATGCCAACGTTGTCCTGGGACGAATTGACCCTGATTACTTCCTTGGCGGAGAGATGAAGCTTGACAAGACAGCCGCCGAAAAAGCCATTGCAGAACACTGCGCCAGGGCCCTGGGCAAGGATATGGTTACCACGGCTGCCGGTATAGTTGAGATAGCTAACGCCAACATGACCAGGGCGCTGAGGATAATATCCGTAGAAAGAGGTTACGACCCACGCGAATACGTGTTGATAGCTTTCGGCGGGGCGGGACCCATGCACGTCAACGATATTGTTAGAGAGCTTCAGATTCCGACGGTGGTCATTCCTCTGAACCCGGGCATAACTTCCGCGCAGGGTCTGCTCATGACCGACCTCAGGCATGATTACGTGATGACTTATATCTGTCGGGCGCATAGAATCGACCTCGATAAGGTGAACCAGCTCTACCGTGACTTTGAAGCTCAGGGGAAAGGCCTGCTGCTTCAGGAAGGGGTGAGGGAAGAGGACATGCTTTCCGCGAAGTTTATGGATATGAGATATGTGGGACAGTCCTATGAGCTGACGATACCGTTGCCCGACAAAGAGATAGTTTCAAACGATATGGCGAAGATAACGGCTCTGTTCCATAAAGAGCATGAGAGGGCCTACGGACACTGCGCGCCTGAAGAGCCCGTGGAGATTGCCAACCTGAAGCTGTCCGCTACCGGGCTTATATCCAGACCTGAGCTCAGGGAGTTAAGGAGAGGAGAAACCAGTCCTCAAGCAGCGCTGCTGACTGCAAGGCAAGTATATTTCTCGGAGATTGAAGGCTTTACCGAATGCTCCATCTACGATAGATACCGGCTCACGCAGGGCAATATCATAAGAGGCCCGGCAATAGTGGAAGATAAAGACGCTACCACCGTAATCCACCCCGGCTACCAAGCCGAAGTCGACCGATACGGGAACCTCATACTGACCCCTGTCTAAAGAGGAAGTCCAGTTCCACCGCATAGTTATAGACCCTGTCTCATTGGATAGCTATATCCTGCAACCCGGAATAAAAGCGCATTCACCAGTCATAATAACGGCCGTAGTTAGTCTCTCCGGATGATAGCTTGAGAAATTTTACGGTCGGCAGCAATGAAAAAAGATTGAAATGGGGCTTTTGATGTATTGACAACGAGCGCAAAATGCTATATTTTGTAACAACGAACTATTTTTGTAATCGTGCCAGATAATGAAAATAGACTGGAAAGCCAGTAGAGCTAATACAATTCTGCACCGCATACTGCCTGCGCTGATTGAACATCGTCTCCTTGAGAAGGGATAAAGAATGATTAATAAGGGGGTGATTGTCTTCAAAAAAGCGGGTTCACATTAATGGTTCACATCAATTGATAGGAGGTGCATTGAATGAGGAAGAGAAACGCGATAGCTTTGCTTATATTTCTAGCGATGGTTGGCGCTTTGATAGGCGCCTGTGCTGCTCCAGCACCGGCTCCAGCACCAGCGCCGGCTCCAGCACCAGCGCCAGCTCCAGCACCAGCGCCAGCTCCAGCACCTACACCGGCACCTTCACCGGCTCCAGCTCCAGCACAGCCTGCCGAAGTGGTCAAATGGTCGCAGGTGGCGCAGTGGAGCAATGTGATGCACAACTGGAAATGGCTTATAAAGCGCAACGAAATGCTGGAGGCAGCCACCAACGGCCGCTTTATCATTGAGTCTCACCCGCATGGCGAGATAATGAGCGGCAAAGAGGCCTTTGACGCCACCAACGACGGCACAATCGACGCGCTTAACTCCACCATGCACACCTGGATTGGCAAAATACCTGCTTCCCCGCTATTCGCCGCGCGCCCATTGGGATTCACTTCCCAGCAGATGGTGGCCTGGCTCGAGCACGGTGGTGGACTTGACTACATGTATGAGGTACTCGAGCCCTTTAACTTCGGCTACACCGGCTATACCTATGTCACCACCCCGGAAGACTTCTGCTGGTCCAACGTTGATATGAGCACGCTGGAAGCCTGGAAAGGGGTGAAATTCCGCTGCAAGGGGTTCTGGGCCGAAGTTCTGGAGGACCCGAGGGTCGGTGCTTCGGTGACCACCATCGCCGGTGCCGAACTATATGCGGCCGGGGAGAAGGGCATCCTGGACGCCTGGGAGTATTCCAATCCTTCAACCGACATCCAGCTCGCCTTCTACGAAATCACCAAGTACCTCATGGTCCCCGGGATTCATCAGCCGTCCACGGTAACCTGGGAGGCGGTCAATGCCGATTCATGGGCCGCCCTGCCTGACGACCTCAAGATAATCTACGATGCGGTCAACCACGCCATCGCCCCGCTGGCATACGCCGATCAGGTGATTGAAGACGCCAAGGCATTAGCAGCTTTTGCAGCCATGCCGGAGCTGACGATTATCACCCTCCCGGACAAGCTGCAAGGCCAATTCTTGGAGATAGCCGACGACCTCTACGCGAAGAAGAGCGCCGAGGACCCGTTCTTCGCCGAAGTATACGAGAGCCAGGTTGAATTCAAGAAAACGTGGAAGTTCTTTGAACAGTACCAGTCGCCCAAGGTCTAGCTGATTTTTGCTCAGACACTCACCCCCGCCAGGTCCTGATACGGGATGGGTGGGGGTGAGTGTGAATAAATAGGTGCTTTATGAATGCCGTAAATGCAGTAATCGACCGCTTGTTGCAGGGAATCGATTTCATCTGCACCTGGGCGGGAAAGCTCTCCGCTTTCCTGGTCATACCGCTCATCATAGCCGTCGTTACCGAAGTCACCTTACGGTATGGATTCAATGAGCCGACAATATGGGCCTTCGAGACAGAGCGAATGATGGGCGGCACCCTCTTTGTCATGGGATTTTCCTGGGTACTACTTCAGAAAGCCCATGTCAGAGTGGACCTGTTCTACCAGAAGTTTTCGCCCCGTGGCAAGGCTATACTTGACACCACCCTCTATCTGCTTCTGGTTTTCCCGCTATGGATTTGGGTCATGCCGCAAATAATCGAGTGGACCCAGATATCGTGGGAAATACAGGAGCGGAGCTCGGACAGCGCCTGGAGGAACATTATCTATCCCTTCAAGACGGTGGCGCCGATAGCCATTTTCCTGCTCTTGCTTGGTCTTTTTGCCACATTTATTCGCGACGTTAGAACTATCGTCAGGGGGGAGTGATGCTAGGTATAGAGATAAGCCCAATGTGGGTCACCATCCTGATGCTGGGCATACTGGCAATAGGGATATTTTCCGGCTTTCCCCTGGCCTTTATACTGGCCGGAGTAGGCTTCGTCTTCGGCCTTCTTTTCCTTCCTGAAGGAAGGATATTTGGCATAGCCATAGCCCAGACCTGGAAAACGATGGAAAATTATGTCATCCTGGCGGTCCCCCTATTCGTCTTTATGGGCACGATGCTGGGACATTCCGGCGTCGCCGAAAAACTGTTCGGCACCATGCACCTCATCATGGGTGGGCTCAGGGGAGGCCTAGCCCTGGCCACCATATTTGTGGCCACCATCTTTGCCGCCTGCACCGGTATCATAGGTGCTTCGGTGGTCACTATGGGGATAATCGCCCTGCCCCCCATGCTTAGTCGGGGTTTCAACAAGTCACTGGCCGCTGGCACCGTCTGTGCTGGAGGTACTCTGGGCATCCTCATACCCCCCAGCATTATGATAGTCATCTATGGACCCATGGCCGCGATTTCAGTCGGGCAGATGTTCGCCGGGGCCTTTATACCCGGTTTCATCCTTTCCGGCTTATATATGTCCTACATCGCTATCAGATGCTGGTTCCGGCCCCAGGACGGCCCCGTTTTGCCGGTAGAGGAGAGACGGGCTGTGCCCACCAGCCAGAAAATCTTACGGATGTTATTTCAGATGGTCCCGCCGGTCCTCCTCATTCTGGGCGTTCTAGGCACCATTTTCGCGGGTATAGCCACCCCCACCGAGGCCGCCGGTTGCGGTGCCTTAATCTCCACCGCCCTGGCCGTCATCTACCGCCGTTTCAACTGGCAGGTTCTCAAGAGCACCACATATGAGACTATGCGGATAACCGGCTTCATCATGCTGCTGGTGATAGGGGCCAGCATCTTTACCAGCATTTTCGCCTACCTGGGAGGCGGCAAATTTGCCACCCAGGTTCTGGCGGCGGTGCCCGGAGGCAAGTGGGCTTCTTTCGCCGTGATGATGTTCATCGTCTTCATCCTGGGCATGCTAATCGAATGGATTGGCTCGATATTCATCGTCGTCCCGCTCTTTACACCGGTGGCCGCAGAACTCGGCTTTGACCCCCTCTGGTTCGCCATCGCCGTATGTGTCTGCTACCAGACCGGCTTCCTGAGCCCGCCCAATGCTCATGCCATCTTCTACCTCAAGGGCGTGGCGCCGCCAGAGGTAAGAGTTGAAGACATCATCAGAGGTGTCTGGCCATACATCGCTCTGATTCTGGTGGGATTGGCCATTATTACCATCTGGCCACAATTGGTGCTGTGGCTCCCCAGCATTATCGTCGGGTGAGTCCCCGGGCTTTAGCCATAGGATCACTGTAATCTTTTTCTCACTGCGCCTGGTTTTGCGTATTCCCCGGCATTACTGCTAGAATCTGATGGATTAAGGATTTCAAAAGGAGGACTATGAATGAAAATCGACCCCGAGCTTTGTATCGCCTGTGAGGCCTGCATTGAATACTGCCCAATGTTCGCCATCAGCATGGAAGGCGATGTCGCCGTCATCGACCAGGATGAATGCGTGGAGTGCGGCATCTGCCTCAGGTCAGGTTCCTGCTCCGTGGATGCCTTTATCGACGAGCCGGCACCCTGGCCACGTCAGATACGCGCCGAGTTCTCCAACCCGACGGTGCCCCACAAGTCCACCGGTCTGGCCGGAAGAGGGACAGAGGAGGTAAAGACCAACGAAGTCACCGGCCGCCTCAAGCCGGGATCGCTTGCCTTCGCCGTAGAGTTCGGTCGACCGGTAACCGGCACCCGCTTTCACGATGTTGACATGGTGGCGCAGGCGCTGGCCAAAGTGGGAGTTACCTTCGAGCCGGCCAACCCGGTGACCGCGCTTATGGAAGACACCAGGACGGGCAAAATCAGGGAAGACGTGCTGAACGAAAGGGCGCTCTCGGCCATAATCGAGTGTGTATTCCCGAGAGAAAAAGGCCCAGCGGTACTGAAGGCCGTCCAGGAAGCAGCCGAGAAAATCGAGACCGTGTGCAGCGTGGATCTGGCTGACCTCGTGGAACCAGATGAAACGGTGCCCGCGGAGAAGATGCTCTCCGAGCTGGGGATATCCTATCGCATCAACGGGAAGACCAACATCGGCCTCGGGCGCCCCAAGTTCAAAGGAGGTAATTGATGACTCACACATTACATCGCAGCGGCACAAAGGAAAGCCTCAGCGGAGACTTCGTATTTCTTTATATGCCCGCCTTCGGCATAAACAATATCGATTCTAATGTCAAGCTAAGAAAATTCCTGGAGATTGCCCAGCGCCATAACCCGGTAAACATGGGTGATGCCTCCTACGGAAATATGTATGCCAAGGGTATCGAGAACGTTATGGGCAGCATAAAGAAGGATGGCACCGCGGTACATGCCGTGTTCGACAACGAGGAAGATGCGGCTAAGATGCTGAAGGATGTCAAGGAGACTGACCTGGGCTTATCGCTGGTGGTCAGCGGCATATTCGACCGAGTAAAGGGGTTGTGCCAGAAGAACAGCATCCACCGCCATGCTGCCACCTACTCGCTGGGGATATGGGGTAAAACGGATAAGCTACCTTCCGACGATGTCCTCAATATCATCACCATGTGCGGCCACGGCATGATATCGGCGGCCCGTATTAAATCCGTGGCCGATGATGTCAGAGCGGGACGAAAAAGCGCGGCAGATGCCGCCAAAGAACTGGCCAGGCAGTGCGACTGCGGCGTATTCAACCCCTCTCGAGCGGCCAAGTTGCTGGCAGCTTTGACCAAGTAAACAGCAGAAAGACAGGATACCTTATCCGTAATTGCTTTAGAGGTGGGTGCCATGGCACAGAGCAATGTCAAAATGATTGCCGGGGAATCATTGCAGGACTTCACCAAAGAAGTACTGATACGAACCGGCATGCCACCGGAGGATGCCGACACCGAGGCTGAGGTTATTGTCTGGGCCAACCTGCGCGGGGTGGACTCACACGGCGTCCAGCTTCTGCCCTGGTATGTTGAAGCCGTGGACATCGGCCACATGAAGGTCAAGCCAAACATACAGATTATCAAAGAGACCCCGGCCGCGCTCTTCGTTGATGCCGACCACGCCTTCGGTGCGGTGGTTACGGTCTTTGCCATGAAGAAAGTTATGGAAAAGGCCCGTAACCTGGGCATCGGCTGGGCTTTCATTCGCCGGACAAACCACCAGGGAGCTATGGGATATTATCCGCTGATGGCGGCTGAGAACGATATGGCCGGCCTTACTTGGGTCTGCGGCAACACCAGTATGACGCCCTTCGGCTCCAAATTTCCCGGCCTGGCCAACAATCCCATAGCCATTTCGGTGCCGGGAAAACGCCACCGCCCTCTGGTTCTGGATATGGCAACGAGCATCGCCGCCGGGGCCAAGCTCCTCCTGGCCAAGGACAAAGGCGTTTCCATACCGGAAGGCTGGGCGCTGGACGAAGAGGGCAACCCCACCACCGACCCCTGGAAAGCCAGAATTCTGCTACCCATCGGTGGCCCGAAGGGTTCCGGCCTATCACTCATGCTGGAATGCCTGGGCAGCGTCATCGTCGACTTCCCCAAAATCGAGCCGGTTGTTCTTGGCCAACAACCGCCGTTCGGCATGGGCACTCTGATAGGCAACCCGGACCGTATCCGCCAGCATATCCAGAACAGCGTGGTCGTCGCCATAGACATCGGCACCTTCACCGATATCGACCGTTACAAAGAGCACATCGACAATATGATTGACGGCCTGAAATCCCTGCCCAAGGCGAAGGGATTCGACGAGATATTCGTCCCCGGCGAGCCGGAGTGGAGGACCTATGAAGAGCGCACCAGGAACGGCGTGCCCCTTCCGGAAAAGACGGCCGACAACCTGCGTAAAATCGGCCAGCGGTTTGGCATCAATTTACCCCTAACTTGAAAAACAGCGGGATAACGAATACACTGTTACGGATTAAAGAAGGAGGCTTATATGGCACTGAACGTTACCCTCAACTTCAAAAAGGAACTGGAGAAAGGCAAGATAGTCTTCGGGCAGACCATCGGGCCGCGGAATGACCCGGAGAAAACGGTACAGGCACTAAAGGATTTCGGCTTCGATTTCATCATGATGGAGACCGAGCACAGCCTGGTAGATAAAGAAACTATATTTGAGTATATCCGCGTCTCACGCAAGCTGGAGATGCCCATTCTGATGAGGCCCGAGGATAAAGACGGTCACTTCCGCAGCTACATGGACGCAGGCATCAACGGGATGATGTTGCCCTGTGTCAACACGGTCGAGGAAGCGATATTTGCCATAGACCAGTGTTACTTCCCGCCCATCGGTCACCGCGGCTCCGGGGTCGGTATGAGCCCGTATCTGATGGATTCTCAGAACCTAGCGGAGATGCCGCTCTCGGACATCTGCCAATACGTGAACGATAACGTCGTGCTATTTCCCATGACCGAAAGCCGGCAGGGCATCAGCAACCTGCACCGCGTCCTGAGCCTTGAGGGTGTTACCGGCACCATTGTGGGCACCAACGACCTGGTGCTGGATGTCTATGGGACACCGCCGAAAATGCTGCGCTCCGAGACGACAAGCTCGCCGATTGTAGAAGACAGATTGCGCGAGATTGGCCGTATCTGCAAAAAGGCCAAGAAGGTGGCGGGAATAGGCGGTTTTGCTCCCAAGGGGCTGGCCAAGTGGGTCAAGGAGGGTTACACGCTCTTCATGCTGGGTTACGTCATAGACAACAACTACGAAAAGCTCAAACCAGCCATTACAGAGATGAAGTCGCTGCTGGGACTATAGTGAAAATTCAGGAGGCAAGGTCAACTTCTTTATAATCCCTTGCCTCTTTTTTTTCTTCCCGCGGAAAAAAGACTACAGGCGCAGCACGCGCTTGGCATTCCCCGCCAGAATCTTCTGCTTTTCCTCGTCGGTCAGGGGTAAGCGCAATATCTGTTCCAGCTGCGGTTGCGGCTCAAGCGCCATGCAATCAGTGCCGAACAGTATCCGGTCAACACCGATTTTGCGGAAAATTCTCGGCACGTCCGCCTCAGCCAGACCACGATGGGCAACGTGAGGGACACGATCCGGCGCGGCAAAGCCCTGCGAGGTATCAAAATAAACATTGGGGTACTTCTGTGCCAGCTCCACCCTCTCATCCCACCAGGCTGAACCGAGATGAGCCAGTATGATAATCAGTTTGGGAAAGGCCTTCGCCACCTTGTCCCAGTTCTTGGGCTCACCATAATCAATTACCGTCTGCGCCGCCACCGCAGCTACGGGAGAAGGAAATTCGACCAGAACATGCGGTGATGGCCATGTTCCAGAGTCAGCCAGCACCGGGAGCCCCAGTTCCTGGCATTTCGCATAGGCCGGGAACATCACCTCATCATCCGGGAAAAAGGAAAACATGCCGGGATGGAGTTTGAAACCTTTTGCCCCCTGACCTGCCCTCAGTTCCACTTCCTTCACCATGCCCTCAGCACCCCCCAGCTCCGGGGAAAGGCAGCTGAAAGGCAATAACTGGGAGAACCGCTTGCCGACCTCGCAGCCCCACTCATTGATTTCGCGCATTTTGGGGGCGACCTGCTCGGCAATCTTCTCCTCCCCCTCCCGTCGCTGCTTTTCCGGCAGCGAAGCCAGCTTTGCCTTCTCCACGAGAGGGCCACGGTACTGGCGGGGTATCAGGGTCATAAAGGCCATCTTTGAGATGCCTTCCCGCTCCATATATTCGATGGCTCTCTCCGGCGTGCCATACCGGTTTCGGGCCCGGCGCCCGGGAAACAGCCAGTAATTGCTCTCCTCCTCCAGATTTTTTGCCAGGTGAATGTGGGCGTCAATGATTTCGAATTCGGCCATGCGTTCCTCCTCGTTTTTTAACAACAAATGTTTCTCAAACACTTTAGGTAGTCGTGTCTATTTTGTCAAGGATTTTATTGTCGGCGAAATTCAAGGTATATGCAGCAAAATCCGCCACCGGTTATCCTGTTTGTAAGACGAGGTGATTTATTATAAGATATTCGTTAGCATATTTCATTGCCCTGAAGCACAGAGAGAAGCCATAGTTGATAAGCCAGAAAGGAGAAAAGCAAATGTCCCGAGAACAGCTTCTTGCCGAAGTCACCAGTAAA
>CAYFVI010000068.1:0-4345 GCA_964346525.1 uncultured Dehalococcoidaceae bacterium | reverse complement strand
GTTACCGCTTTCGCCAAGTTGTTCAAATCTCATCCAACAATGGAACTGGCAGCACACGCAATCCGAAATATAGGCACTAAAGAGATATCCATAGATTTAAGTGCGCCCGATGTGGTGATAAAGGCCGTTGCCCAGAGCTTTAATATGGAACCAGATGACTTGAATAGCCGAAAGAGGGATAAAGAAACGTCACTCGCCCGGCGCTTTGCCATGTATCTCCTTCGTCATGATACCGGTTGTTCGCTGGCCCAAATCGGTGCTCTCATAGGTGACAGGGATCCATCATCAGTGACCAATGCCTGCAAAAAACTCGCTGCCGAGTTAAGCAAAAACAAATTATTAAAACACAAGCTCGTTGAGATTCAAAAAATCACCAAACCCCGTAATAACGGTAAAACAAGCTAAGACCAACTCCTCTTTAATATTCGACTGACTTTTTCTTATGTTCCTTTCCTTTTTGGCTTTCTTTTACAATTATTTTTGAATTTTTTTGGTTGTTTTTTTATTATCGGCTGATACTGCCTGAATACGGGTTTGAAACCCTTTAGAAAATGTAAAATTTAATATTAATAGTACTAATATTAATTCCTGATATATTTGAAATAGCATGTATAATAATAAGTAATATCTTTGCTATGATAGATAAAATAGAAATACTGGTTAAAGCAGGCGATGGCGGCGATGGTATAATAAGCTTCAGGAGGGAGAAGTTTGTGCCCTTCGGTGGTCCGGATGGTGGGGATGGGGGAAACGGAGGCAACGTGATTATGAGAGCGGAACCGGCAATAACCAGTTTGCGAAAGTACCGTCACCGCAAGCTATATCGCGCCGGGGATGGCCGAAATGGTGGGAGCCAGAAAAAACATGGCAGGAATGGCAGCGATCTGATACTGGAGGTGCCGCTGGGGACGGTGATAACTAACAAAACAGCCCTGCCCGAGGATGAACTGATGGCTGATCTGAAGGATGCTGGAGCGCAGATGGTTGTGGCTAGGGGTGGGAGAGGGGGCAAGGGCAACGCACGTTTCGTCTCTTCCACCAAGCAGGTTCCGCGAATCGCCCAGCGAGGGGAACCCGGTGAAGACCGTGACATTATACTGGAACTGAGGCTCATTGCTGATGTCGGCATCATCGGCTATCCTAACGCGGGAAAGTCTACCCTGCTGGCGAGAGCCTCTGCTGCCCGGCCCAAAATCGCCAGCTATCCGTTCACCACGCTGGAGCCGATTCTGGGGGCGGTAGAGGCCGGGATGTTTAACTTCATCCTGGCCGAGATACCGGGACTGATTGAGGACGCTCACCTCGGTCGTGGCCTGGGCCACGAATTTCTCCGTCACGTTCTGCGCACCAAGTTGTTGCTCCACCTCATTGATGGCAGTCATGAATCGCCGGTGGAAGATATGATAAGGGTAAATAATGAGCTTGCTCTTTATGACTCCGCCCTGGCGCAGAAACCGCAACTGGTTGCGGTGAATAAAATCGACCTGCCGCAGGTAGCGACAAGGAAAAACCAGATAGCGGAATCATTTCAACAGGCAGGGCTCAAAGCATTCTTCGTATCGGCGGCGACGGGGCAGGGACTGGAAGAGCTGATGGCAGCGGTGGCGGAGAAGTTGAAAAATGTGGAAAAGGGCCCGCCCGCTCCTGAGGAGGCGCCGAGGAAGGTATTCCGTCCTCAACCCAAAGAAGCCGGTCCAAGGGTAAGGAAGGAAGGAGAAGTTTTCGTCATAGGGGTTCCGGAACTGGAACGTATTGTGGCCATGCGCGGGGTCACCGGGAGCGAGTTGCGCGCTCAGCTCAAGCATCAGCTTTCCCGCGCCAGCATAGTCAGGGAACTGGAGAAGGCGGGTATCAAGCCCGGCAACAAAGTACGCTGCGGAACCCTGGAGTGGGAGTGGTAATCTTATGAACGTAGGTATTCTGGGGGGCACGTTTGACCCGGTGCACAATGGTCACCTTATCGTGGCCGAGGCGGCCAGAGAGCAGCTCAATTTGAATGAGGTAATTTTCATCCCGGCCGGCAAGCCCTGGCTCAAACCAGAGCGTATTATCACGCCGGCCAACCACCGCCTGCAGATGCTGCGGCTGGCACTGGACGATACACCGTATTTCAGCATCTCTGAGATGGAAATACAACGGCCTGGGCCGACTTACACGATAGATACCATTAATGCGCTGAAGGAGAAACTCAATGCCGAGGATGAATTGTTCTTTATACTGGGACAGGATAGCCTGATGCAGCTTCCCCAGTGGCATGAAGCGCCAAACCTCATCGAGCTATGTTATCTGGTAGCGGTGCCCAGGCCGGGCGTGAAAAAGCCGGATTTGAAAGCGCTGGGGGCGGCAATCCCGGGCATAACCCAGCAGGTCATGCTCATGAAGAAACCGATGGTTGATATCAGCGCCACAGACATCAGGGAGCGCGTGGCCAGGGGCCTCTCGGTGCGCCACCTCGTCCCCGAGCCGGTCAATCGCTACATTAAAGAGAACAGACTGTATGTTGCCTGATGGCAGCGGGCGTCACCGGAATTTCTGGACAATACCAACGTTTTTGCCTAGAATTGATATGTTTTATAACTTTGCTTTGTCAGAAAGGAGTCATTCTGATGGCAGACCTGTCTATTTTAGCTCAGGCGCTTGACCGGGGCGACCGGGAAAAGACCGTGGAATTAACCAAGGAGGCGCTCGACGGCGGCGCCAACCCGCAGGACATCATCGCCCAGGGATTGCAGGCCGGCATGGCGGCCGTAGGCGAGAAATTTTCCAGCGGCGAGTACTTTTTGCCCGATATGCTCATGGCGGCGCGGTCGATGAAGGCCGCTCTCGAGGTACTTCAGCCGGCACTGGAACAGACCGGCATTCCCACCATCGGCCGGGTGGTCATCGGCACCGTTGAGGGCGACATGCACGACATCGGCAAGAACGTGGTGGCCACCTTTCTCAGCGGCAACGGCTTTGAGGTCATCGACCTCGGGCTCAACGTGCCGGTTCAGAAATTCATCGACGAGGTGAAGGAGAAAAAGCCGGATATCTTGGGCATGTCGGCCCTGCTGACCACGACCATGCCGGTGATGGGCAAGGTCATCAAGTCGCTGGAGGAGGAGGGGCTGCGCTCCAGTCTGAAGGTGATTGTCGGCGGGGCGCCGGTGACGCAGGACTACGCTAACTACATCGGCGCCGACGGCTACGCCCATGATGGTGGTCGGGCAGTTCCGGTGTGTAAGCAGCTTTTAGGTAAATAAGAGCTTATTTCAAGAGGCTAAGACCGAATGGCAATGACTCATAAACAGCATATACTGGCGGCGGCGCGGGGCGAAAAGCTGGATAAGCTGCCCTTCGGAGCGCGCATTGACGTGTGGTACAACTACCACTCCGCCCACGGCACCCTCCCCGACAAATATAAAGGCTGGAGCCAGACCGATATCATGCGCAACCAGGGCGCTGGCGCTCAGGCGCGCTTCTTTTCCGTGACCAAAGAAAAATACCGGGATATGGAAGTGGTGGAGACAAATGACCCGCCCTACATCACCACCGAATACCATACGCCCATCGGCACCGTGGCCAAAAAGGAGGTCTTTGACACTTCCGAAGGGCCCTGGATTAGATATGAGATGGAGAAGCTTTTCAAGAGCGAGAAAGACTACCCGGTGCTCAAATACGTCATGGAGCACACCGAGGCGGTGGATAACTTTGAGCCATATTACAAATTACGTGAGGAAGTCGGCGAGGACGGCATGGTGATGACCGCCTCCGGCGGGCTCTGGTCGCCGGTGCAACGCGTCATGCGGGAAATAATCGGCTATGAGCAGTTCTTCTATGAGCTGGCCGACCGCCCGGCGCGGGTGGAGGAATTGATTGAGGCGGTGAAGGACCTGGAGAGGAGAAAGTTGCAGGTGGGCATAAAATGCGACCTGGAAATCTTCAATATCTGCGCCAACTGGAGCGATGATATCCAGACGCCGGTATTCCGCAAGTATTTTTTACCCTGGTTTCAGGAGGGGTGTGACTTTCTCCCCTCCCACGGGCGCCTGGCCATGGCCCACACCGACGGCGAAATGCGGCGCCTGAACCCCATGTTCTGGGAAACGGGCATTGACATCGCCGAGGCAATCACTCCCGCCCCGCAGACCCTGGTCACCATGAAGGAGTTCCGGGAGCAGCTGGGCGATGAGGCAATCATCTGGGGAGGGATACCGTCTATACTATTCGAGCCGATGTACAGCGATGAGGACTTCGATGCCTACATCAGGAATATGTTCAAAGAGATGGCGCCGGGGTACCGGTTCATCGTGGGGATGGGGGATAATCTGCCCTTCGACGGCGACATCAACCGCGTTGGCCGGGT
>CAYFVI010000067.1:0-4902 GCA_964346525.1 uncultured Dehalococcoidaceae bacterium | reverse complement strand
GTAAAGACGCCTTCTGAAGTAGTAACATCACTGACTCCTCCGCCAGTGGTTGGTGGTCCCGGTGAACCGGAGCCATAGCCCTGACCATAGACGATGTACTGCTGATTTGGTTTTGGCAGCAGTAGCAGGATGGCAAAGACAGCAGCAATTACGCCCAGTTTAGCCCATTTCCTAATATCAGCCTTATTCATTTCTACCACATTCCTATTAGCATTTTGCCGCTTTATCGATGATTCATTGTAGATATTTGTTATCCAAATGTCAAGACTTTTGTCACTATTTTAAAAAGGTTCTGGGCCAGATATGGACATTTATTGGACAAAAAGGCTTTCTTTATAAGGTGGGAATAAATATGGACGAAGTACTGCCCTGCGTAACTCGATGATGCTATCCTTATGGCTTTTTAAATTATTAACCTACCTCCTGTCATTTACTTAACGTTCTATGTATTATTGTAAATGCTTAAATATTTAAATGTCAAGACTTTTGTCTTTATTTTCGACAGCATTGGGCAAAAAGGCATTTTGGTAAAGCGAGAATAAAGACGAACGAAGTGGTACTCTGCCGACCAGATAATGCTATCGGTAACTTTTCACCAATGGCCAAAATGTGAAGCGCTGGATTTCGGTTATCATCAGAAAGGAGCAAATTCTGATTCATGATTTTCCCATTCGGTCTGGGTTATAATGGTAAAATAAATGTGGCTATATAATATGACGTACCATATTAGTAATAATTTTAGATGAACAGGACGATTTAATTGGCAGCCCGTAAATCAGCCAGGATATCGGTTATCATCCCGGTGAAGAACATGGCCGGAAAGATTGAGCAGTGCCTGAAAGCAGTGTTTGCCCAGTCGCTGCCTCCACATGAGGTGATTATAGTTGACGGGCGCTCCACAGATGGGACGGTGGAGAAGGCGAGAAAGTTTCCGGCCAAGGTTTTGGACCAGGACTACGGGGCGGCCGGCGCGGCGAGACAGATCGGCGTGGAGCAGGCTGAAGGTGAATATCTTGCCTTCACCGATGGCGATTGTATTCCCGGCAGGGACTGGTTAAAAAATCTGGTCGGTGGTTTTGGCGAGGGCGTTGTCGGTGTCGGCGGTGGGATACAGAACATTGGCAAGGGTATATGGACTAATTCCATTAACTTGGCCTTTGCCACTTTTCTGGGGAGCGGCCGTTCCGTGCAGGGCGGAGCTTCCTTTTCCGACCGTTTTGTAAAGAGCATCAGCGGCTGCAACAGTATGTACCGCAAGAGCGACCTGCTGCGGGTGGGAGGCTTTGACCCGGACCTGTCCGGTGCCGATGAGACGGAGCTGAACGCCAGGCTGCTGAAGTCTGGTCGGCTGCGTTACGTCAGAGAGGCCACCGTCCTGCACGACCATAGCCGGGGCTTGAAGGAGTTCGCCAAGAATATGTACCGCTACGGAGGCTGGCGGAAAGAGTGTGGGGTGTGGGACTGGCCGGTGCTGCCGCCACTGCTGGCCCCGCTGCTTTTGCTGACGCTGCTCGTCAGCGGCTGGATTCTGACGGCTATCATTGGCTTTTATCTGGTCACAGTCGGACTGCACGGGCTGTATTTCGCCATTAAAAAGAAAGATATCAGGTATCTGGTTACCATTCCCATCGTCTTTATCCTTGAGCACCTGTGCTATACCGTCGGTTTCTGGAAAGAGGTGTTTCTGCCACGAAAAATGGCGAAGGCAGGGGAACCGACGAAATGAACGTCCTGATGCTGAATCCTCCCTTTAAGGGAAGATTCTCCAGAACGTCGCGGAGCCCGGCGGTCACTCTGGGCGGGACGATATATTATCCTTTCTGGCTCGCTTATGCCACCGGCGTCCTGGAACAAAGTGGCTTTGGGGTCCAGCTCATTGACGCGCCAGCGCAGGGCCTTTCCTCTGGTGAGGTTGTGGAGCGGGTGAAAGATAGTCCCCCGCATCTTATCGTGGTCGATACCAGCACGCCGAGCATTTACAGCGATGTGAAGATGGCGGAGCAGCTCAAGGAGAGCTTTCCCTCGTCATTCGTCGTTCTGGTGGGCACGCACCCCTCGGCGCTGCCCGAGGAGACGCTGAAGCTGAGCCAAAAAGTGGATGCCGTCGCCGTCGGTGAGTATGACTACACCTTGCGTGACCTTGCCCTCGCTCTGGAGAACGGGGAGGACTTGAGAGCTGTGGATGGGCTTGTTTTCAGAAAGGGCAATGAGATTATTCACAACCAGCCAAGAGCCCTCATTGAGAACGTGGATGAGCTTCCCTTTGTTAGCCAGGTCTATAAACGGCACCTGAATGTTCGCTACTATTATTTCGCGGCAGCCAATTACCCCATGGTTATGGTCATCACCGGCCGCGGCTGCCCGTACAAGTGCTTTTTCTGCCTTTATCCGCAAACCTTTCACAGTCGCAGGTACCGGCCGCGCAGTGCCGCCAATGTGGTCGATGAGTTCTACTGGATAACGGAGAACCTGCCGGAAGTTAAAGAGATAGGTATTGAAGATGATACCTTCACCGTTGACCAGGAGAGAGTTAAGGAGATATGCCGTCTTATCATTGACCGGGGGCCAAAGATAAAGTGGTACTGCAACGTGCGGGTAAACCTGGAGCTGGAGACGATGCGGTGGATGAAGAAGGCCGGTTGCCGGCTGGTCACCGTCGGCTTTGAGAGCGCCGACCAGGAGTCACTGAACCGGATGCAGAAAGGGACAACGGTGGCACAGATAGAAAAATTCGTAGAGGATACCAGAAAAGCCGGTCTGCTGGTGCACGGCTGCTTCATCATCGGCAACCCCGGGGAGACAGAGGAGACGATGGCGAAGAGCCTGAAAATGGCCGAGGAGCTGAACTGCGATACCATGCAGTTTTTCCCGCTGCTGGTCTATCCGGGCACGGAAGCCTACCAGTGGGCTAAAGAAAATGGCTACCTTGTTTCCGAAAGCTTTGCCGACTGGGCCGACGAGGTCGGTATGTACCGCAGCGTGCTCGATATCCCCGGACTCCCTGCGGAGAAGATAGAGGCGTTCTGCCTGCGGGCCAACCGTGAATATTACCTGCGGCCTGGATATATCATGATGAAGCTGAAACAACTGATATTAGGGCCGAGGGAAGTAAGGCGAACACTGGCCGGGGCAATAACCTATTTCAAGAGACTACCCCGGAGCTATCGCTCACAGAAATAGCTTTATTGTATCGTCCCGGTAATATCCCTGACGCTCTGTTTCACATTCTCGATTTTCAGTATCTTTTTCCAGTCGGGCTGGAAGAGCTGCTCCCTGGCCTTGGTGGCGGCCAGTTTGGCCCCGTCCGAGACCGGCGCCCCGGCGAAGTCCCAGACGATGGCCACCGTGGTGCGGATGTGGCCGAGCAGAAAGTCCAGGACCGCCTGCCGGGGGATGCCCATTTTGATGACCTCTTCCATGGCTTCGTGGATGGTAAAGAAGCAGGTCAGCACCAGGGTTTCCACCAGCGCTGGCTCCAAGACTGCCATCTGCTCGGTGGTGACGCGGTGCGCGCGCAGCACGGGAGCGAAGATGGTTCGGGCGATGGCTTCCCCTTTGGCGTAGTCTTTATCCGGGCCGTGGTGCAGTGAACAGACAATGTTCTGTTTCGCGGCAACGCCGCCGAACCAGTCCCGCTGTGCTTCTATATCGGTTTCCTCGCCGAACATCGGTGGGTGGCAGGGGTGGCTGATGAAGTAGGAAATGTCTTCTCGCTCCGGCAGCATGCCGGCATATCCCGCCGCCGGGTCCAGCCCCATGACCATGGTGCCGCTATTGAGTTTGGGCACTATGTCATTGCAGATTTTGCCAATGAGACGGTCCGGCAGGGCCAGGATAACGACATCGGCCTGCTGGAGCGCCTCATCCTGCGGCGTTACCGAAAGACCGAGTTCCGCCAGGTCGGCCTTGCCGGCATCGCTTATCTCAACGTACAGCGTTTTGTAGTCGGCATTGTCTTTCAGGTTCCTGACAATGCGCAGACCCATCTTGCCACCCGCACCCATCAATGCAATTGTGCTCATACTGTTACTCCTTTGTTAATTTTCGCTGTGCCAAATGTAATGGTAATTTCTTTGCCCACGCTTGTCAAACCTGTTTCTTAGTTGACAAATAAGTATCTGTTAAATAAATTAAAGACATTGAGTCGCTGAATCAGAAAGGAGGATATGAGATGGAGTGGGGAATGGCCAACCGTCTGGCACAGTTAATTCAAACTGATGGACATGCTCTTTTCCTGCCCATTGACCACGGATACTTTCAGGGTCCGACGAGAAAACTGGAGGAACCGGGCAAGACCATCAAGCCTCTTTTAGCCTATGCCGATGCCCTTTTTGTCACCAGGGGAGTTTTACGCTCGTCAGTTGCCCCGGACAATAGCAAACCGATTATCCTGCGGGTATCCGGGGGCACCAGCATGGTGGGGAAAGACCTGGCCAACGAAGGGCTCACCACTTCTATGGAAGAGGCTATCCGCCTCAATGCTTCCGCGGTGGGCATCTCTGTGTTCGTGGGCAGCGATTATGAAAAAGAATCGTTACTAAACCTGGCCAAACTGGTTGATGACGGGGAGAGATATGGCATCCCGGTGATGGCGGTGACCGCGGTGGGGAAAGAGCTGGAAAAAAGGGATGCCCGCTATCTGGCCCTGGCCTGCCGCATCGCCGCCGAGCTGGGGGCGAGGGTGGTCAAGACATACTGGTGCGAAAACCTCGAAAAGGTGACCGGGGGCTGCCCGGTGCCGGTGGTCATGGCCGGCGGGCCACAGGTAGAGACCGAACTGGAGGTCTTTGAGTTCGTCCACGACGGCATACAGAAAGGCTCCATCGGGGTGAATCTGGGGCGGAACATCTGGCAGAACGAATACCCGGTGGCCATGATAAAAGCGATTCGCGCCATCGTGCA
>CAYFVI010000066.1:0-9420 GCA_964346525.1 uncultured Dehalococcoidaceae bacterium | reverse complement strand
CCGGGAAACGCCTTCTTGGCCCCGACAATGAATTTCTGGTTTATATGGCGTTTTCCCTCACGAACACGATAAACCTGGCTTACAGAAAGCCCCATGGCACGGGCCAGCTCGCACAGGTTGCAGTAATACCCATTATACAGCTCAAAGATTCTGGTTCTGATTATCATGGCCGTATAATCACTATGACATTTGGCATATATTATAGCTTTGTGTATGCCTTCTGTCAATATCCTATCGCTTAAAAAATATTGACAGCCAGTTTGAAGGAGCATAAAATATCTGATTGCAATCAATAAAGTCAGGCCACGAAAAGGGGGGTTGGAGATGGAAAACAGAGAAACGCCCGAGGAACTAACACCCTTACTGCGAGGAGATAAGGTGCTCCGCGTCCGCAGGCGGAGGCCACGCCGAAGGCTACGATTTACTCCGGATATCCCACGAGTTCTCAGATTCCTCAAGCAGATAGCCACCGAAACGCCTTTAATACCGTTGACATTTGTCCTCATTGTCCTTTGGTTGTTATCATCTTGGGGTGTTTATCTTGCCGAGCGGGGAGCAAATGAACAGATAAATTCCTTTGGCTATGCGCTGTGGTGGACATTCACCGCCATGCAAACACAAGGCGCTAATAGCCCAGGGCCAATTACTGCTCCCGGAATGATAATCGGTTCAATCTGGTCAATCTTCAGCACGATTGCTTTTTTCGGCGTCATAATCGCCACCCTTTATGCCTACTTTATGCTCCCCAAGCGCCGCCCCTCGCGGGAGATAATCGGTGCTCTTCAATATAATCTGGAGGAGCTGCATAACCTGTCACGGGACGAGTTAGAAGTGCTCAGAGACACTACAGTGCGGATTGTAAATGCCCAGATAAGGGAGCTACAAGAGAAGCCGCTGGGCTAATAATCCACGAACCAAGAGTTAAAAAATTTCAAAAAATTAAGGGAAAATAACCTGCTAAAGGAGATTGTAGTTTTTCAATAAGAGAATTATAATTAGACCTAAAACAGAAAATGATATAGAAAGCAATGGAGTTTAACAAAATCCTCGTGCCGATAAGTGGCACCGATACTGACGAAGAGACAATGAGGCTGGCCTGCAGGCTGGCTAAGAAGGATAAGGGCAAGATCTGGGCGGTTTATGTCATCACCGTACAACGCACTCTACCGCTTGATGCCGAAATTGAACCAGAGATTCAAAGGGCGGAAGACATATTAGACCAGATAGAGATGGTTGCCGAAGAAGAAAACCATGAGGTGGATGCTGAAGCACTGCAAGCCCGCGAAGCAGGTCCGGCGATTATCGATGAAGCAGTGGACCGAGGAGTCGACCTAATCTTGATGGGTATTAAGCACAAGAAACGCTTCGGGCAATTCAGTATGGGTAATGTGGTACCTTATGTGTTGAGACATGCTCCCTGTCCGGTGATACTGTACCATCAGTATCGCGAGTAGAAATCAATAATCGGGGTTGCGTATGAAAATACTTATAATGGGCTGCGGCAGGGTCGGTGCTCAGTTAGCCCGCCTGCTGGAGCAGGACAGCCATGAAATCACCGTCCTCGACATCGATGCTAACAGCTTTCGGAGGCTGCCGCCTGACTTCAGTGGCACGGCGCTGTTAGGCAACGGCCTGCATGAGGAAGCACTGAAGAGAGCCGGCATTGAAGAGGCGGATGTCTTCGTCGCCATGACGCAGGGAGACAACCGCAATGTGATGGCCGCCCAGATTGCCAAGCATATTTTCAATGTGCCGCGGGTCGTTTCCAGGATCTATGACCCCCTGCGCCAGGAGATGTATGATGCCCTTGGCATAGAGGCCTTCAGCCCGACGACTATCTTTGCCGAGATGGTGAAAGGAAAAATCGAGAGCTAGAGGGAGAGAGATGTATATCATCATTGTTGGTGGTGGTAGAGTAGGCTATTATCTGGCCAGAGCCCTGCTCAATGAGGGGCATGAGACACTCATCATCGAGAAGACCGCCCGCTTCTGTGACATTATCAATGAGGAGATGGGCAGCGTTTGTGTGCTGGGTGACGGCTGCGAGGCGGCCACACTAGCTGAGGTGGGCACGGGAAGAGCGGACATGCTGGTGGCCGTAACCGGAGACGATGAAGATAATCTGGTCGCCTGCCAGGTGGCCAAACATAAATTCAACGTGCCGCGTACCATCGCCCGCATCCGCAATCCCCAGAACGAGGTCATCTTCAAGAAACTGGGTATAGATGTTACCGTAAGCACCACCAATATCATACTGGAAGCCATAGAAAAGGAGGTGCCCACCCACCCGCTGACACATCTGATGACCCGCACCGATAAAGGGCTGGAGATTGTAGAAGTGAGAATACCCCAGGGCTCAAAGAGCATTGGCAGACCGGTCAAAGAAGTCTCGCTGCCAGAGGGAACCAAACTGGCGCTGGTTATTCCCAAGGACCGCAAACCGGTCATACCCAATCCGAATACAATCCTCCGCGAAGGAGACCAGATAATAGCTCTGACCACCCCGGAATTGGAAGAGAAACTCCGTTCCAACCTGACCGGCATTTGAAAGCCAACACGGTTCAATGGAGACGGCAAAGGAAAGAGTTCTAAAAGCCATCAACCATATTCAACCTGAAACCACCCCGGTCCACATTATGGGTTTTGAGGCCATCGAACGGTGGCTGCAACACTTTCATGCCAGAGACGTCTTTGACCTGCGCGATATCCTGGGGCTTGACATCCGCATGGCCCCGCCAATTTACACCGGCCCGAATGCCAAACGAGGACTCAGCATCTGGGGAACCAGACAGAATGTCGCCGGATACCAGGGAGTTGGCTACAGCCAGGCGAAAGGCGACCACCCCCTCGTCAGTGCGGAATCAGTGGCCGATATCGAACGTTTTGCCTGGCCCCGTGCCGAAGAATTCGAATATGACATTATAGGCGAGATTCTGCGCACGGTGCCCGATAAAGCCTGCTGGGTTGGCCCCAGGTACGCCGTCATTGAGGATGGCCTAAGTCGTGAGGACGCTGCCAGAGGGCGGGGCTATTGGATTCCTTTTGTCTGCACCCTGTTCGAGCTTTTCGGCTTTGAGGAGACACTGGTTAAACTTCACCACGAACCCAAATTAATTGAAGCCGCCATCTCCCGCCTAGAGACATTTATCCTGGACCTGAGCAAAAGAATACTCGACGCTAACAGGGGTGCGGCTGATATCTACTGGTTTGGCGATGATTTTGCCACGGCCAGAGGCCTGATGATGTCGCCGGAGCATTGGAGGAGATTTCTCAAGCCAACGTATAAAAAGGTTTTCGCCCTTGCAAAAAGCTACGGCGTAAAAGTCTGGTTCCACTGTTGCGGTACCTTCCGTCCGGTCATGCCTGACCTGATAGACATGGGCATGGATGTCTGGGAGACGGCTCAGGTCCACCTGCCCGGCAACGAACCGGAAGTACTGAAGCGAGAATATGGGCAGGACATCACCTTCTACGGAGCCATCAACAGCCAGCAAACGCTACCTTTTGCCTCGACGGAGGAGGTACGAGCTGAAGTAAGGGAGAGAATAAGGGTGCTGGGACGGGGTGGGGGTTACATCCTGGGAGGCGACCATACCATATTGCCCGATGTGCCCATCGGTAACGTGCTGGCGATGCTGGATGAGGCAAAGAGATACAGCCCGCCGCCAAATTCAGATTAACATCGCGGTGTTCCGGCATATGGCCTGAATAAGTTTCATTAATCCCACGGGTCAGACGCCCCGACAACACGCTTTGCCCAATCTCCCTAGAAATCATTGCTAAGAATTCTTATAACAAATAAATATTATTTCAGGAGACGGCCATGAGCAGGTCCAATAAATTCTGGGCAGCGATTATCCTGTTTCTCATTATCGTGATTGTGGCCGGCAGCATCTTAATCTGGTCGAGATATAACCCCAGCCGACCAATCGAAATCACCATACCCCATTCACCGAAAACCATCGGCCGGGTATCCGTTGCCGGTGCGGTCAATGTTCCAGGCATCTACTCACTCACATCTGGAGATTCCATCGATGCTCTGTTAAAGTCGGCTGGAGGGACGGCGGCTACCGCTGACCTGGGCCGAATCGAACTCTATATACCGTCTATCAATGAAGCAGAGACTTCCCAGAAGGTCGACCTGAACCGTGCTGAGGCCTGGCTGCTGCAGGCACTCCCCGGCATCGGCGAAACGAGGGCCCAGGCTATCGTAAATTATCGTCAGCAGAACGGTCGGTTCAGCCATATCAGCGAAATAACCCGCGTGGAAGGCATCGGGGCAGCGACCTATGAAAAAATCAAGCCCCTGATTACGGTTTCCGATTAATCTCCGGGAAGGACGCTAGTGCCGCTAATATTGCTCAGCACCGCCTGGGTAGCTGGTATTTATCTGGGGACCCGGTTTGAGCTGCCGCTGGTCCTGCTACTGGCCGGCCTCGCGCCGCTACCGCTCCTTCTTTTTTCCCAGAAATACCGCAAATGGATAATCATAAGCAGTCTCAGCCTGCTTGCCCTTTTTACGGCCGCATGTTACGCCTATCAAAGCCTGAACATCGTTGACGCTGGCGACCTGCACTTCTACAATGACCGCGGTACCGTCGATATCAGAGGGGTAATTGCCCGGGACCCGGAAATCAGCGACCGCAGCACCCGCCTCCACTTTTCCGCTGCGGAAATCCACACCGAGGACGAATGGCGTCCGGTCGAAGGAAACGCCCTGCTGTTCGTGCCGCGCTATTCAACCTATAAGTACGGTGACCAGCTCCACGTAACCGGCGTGCTGGAGACACCGCCACCGCTCGATGATTTCGACTACCGCGGCTACCTTGCCCACCAAGGGATTTACAGCACCATGCTTTACCCTCAAATTGAAATCAAGGCACGCGGCGCTGCCTCCAAACCCCTGGCATGGATTTACGAATTGAGAGCCCACCTGGCACAAAAGCTGGCTGAAGTGCTGCCCGAGCCACAGGCATCGCTGGCCCAGGGAATCCTGCTGGGCATCCGGGAGAACATACCGCAATCAGTGAGAGAGGATTTCACCCGAACAGGAACGGCGCACCTACTGGCCATATCCGGCCTCCACCTTGGCATCGTTGCCGGCATCATGCTCAGCCTCGGCCTGTGGCTGTTCGGCCGCCGACATTATCTGTACGTCTGGCTGGCGTTGGCCGTCATCTGGCTTTATGCGCTGCTCACCGGCATGCACCCACCGGTAGTACGCGGCGCCATCATGGCCAGCCTGTTTCTAGCCGCGGAACTCCTGGGCAGGCAGCGCAGCGCCATCACCGCCCTCACCTTTGCCGCAGCGATTATGGTCGGCATCAGCCCATACATACTGGGAGATGCCGCCTTTCATCTGAGCTTCCTAGCTATGGCGGGACTGGTCTTTCTTTTCCCCGCTTTCCGGTCTGTGGGGAAAGCAGTCATAAGAAAGTCTATCGGTGAAGAAGGGATAGCCGTAACCGCCGCTGCCTTTATTTTCGATAGCCTCAGCGTCACCATGGCGGCGGTAATCGCAGTGTGGCCAGCGGTGGCCTATTACTTCGGCATAATCTCCTTCGCCGGGCCGCTGGCCACCTTCCTGCTCCTGCCAGCGCTGCCCGTGGTAATCCTGGTCGGCGCGATGTCCGGCATGATCGGACTTGCCTTTCTTCCTGCCGGCCAGGTTATCGGCTGGCTGGCCTGGCTTTTTCTGTCCTATGTGCTCTATGTGGTCAGCTGGCTGGCATCATCGCCCCTGGCCTTCATCGAAGTGGGCAAAGTAGCGCCGGCCTGGCTATGGCTATACTATACAGTGCTGACGGCAGTCATCATTCTGGGTCGAAGGGTAAAAGTCGGCTGGATATCAGGGGCAACAGCCGGGCTCAGGTCAGGGGCTGAGCGGTCGGTAAGCGCTGTCTCCCGGGTGCCCAAGAAATGGCTCATCCCACCACTGACCACCATAGCAGTTCTGGTCTGGTTGAGTGCCGCGGCCATGCCCGATGACCGGCTGCGCGTCAGCTTTCTGGATGTGAAACAGGGCGACGCCATCCTGATACAGCAGGGAACCCGACAGGTTTTAATCGATGGCGGGCCCAGTCCACAAATATTAAACCTAGAACTGGGCCGGCAGATACCGTTCTGGGACAGGACCATAGAACTGGTAGTCTTGACCCATCCCGACCAGGACCACCTTGCCGGTCTCATTGAAGTGCTGCAACGTTTCCGCGTGGAAAGAGTGCTCGACCCAAACCTTGAGGCTGACTCGCCAATTTATGAGGAATGGCAGAGATTGATTGCGGAAAGAGGAATTACAAAGACCACCGCCTGGGCCGGACAGCAGCTCGCTCTTTCTGGCGCGACGCTCACGGTGCTCAATCCCCGGAACAGCCAGCAAAACACGGACGCCGATATAGACAACAAAAGCCTGGTCCTGCACCTGAAGGCCGGCCGTGTCGGTTTCCTGCTTACCGGCGATATACGGAGCGAAGCGGAATTACAGCTTATAGCCCGGCGAGCCGCCTTAAACAGCACCGTGCTGAAGGTCGCCCACCACGGCTCGGATACCTCGACCTCGCCGGAATTTCTATCCGCAGTTAATCCGCAGATGGCGGTGATATCCGTCGGCGCCGAAAATAAGTTCGGCCACCCCAGCCCGGAGGTCGTGACCAGGCTGGAGCAGCAGCTCGGTGCCGATAATATCTACCGTACCGACCGCCACGGCACGATACAATTCATCACCGATGGTGAGAGGCTCTGGGTAAGCACAATACGATAGGTTGAATTGGCAAGCGGAGAGCAAATAGGCTATAATTGGACTGAAGTCAGGAGCAAGCCGACAATGAAAGCTTTTTTTCGGGAACTGGTCATCACCGCCGCACTCGCTCTGGCCATTTTCTTCTTATTGCGCTTCACCATTGACACCGTTATCGTCCTCGGTATCAGCATGGAGCCGAGCTTTTTCAGCGGCCAGCGCATCCTGGTGAGCAAGGTCGCCTATCGCCTACACGAGCCGGAACGGGGCGATGTTATCGTCTTCAAGCCGGACAACGCTGAGAAGGGCGAATTCATAAAGCGCATCATCGCCCTGCCCGAGGACACGGTGGAGGTCAAAGACGGCGCGGTCTACGTGAACGGTACAGAACTGAAAGAGCCCTACATCAAGAGTCGCCCCAGCTATCCACTCGCCGAGCAGGAGATACCGGCGAGCAGCTATTTCGTTCTCGGTGACAATCGCAATCACAGCAATGATTCGCACAACGGCTGGGTGGTGCCGCGCCAGAACATCATCGGCAAAGCCTGGGTCACCATCTGGCCGCCACCGAAATGGGGGCTGGTGCCAGAATACGCGCTGTTCGACCAGCTGGTAAACACGATAAATTCATACCTGGTTCAACCGCATATATTACAACAGTATATATATAGATAGGTAGACTGGTGCCTGCCCGGAGGTATGAATGGCGGGTAAAACGGAAGACATTTTTCAGAAATCAGGGGCTCTGCTCAAAGGCCATTTCCAGCTTACCTCCGGACTTCACTCGCCTGTTTACTGGGAGAAATTCCGCGTCCTGCAGTTTCCCAATTATACCGAGCAGCTCTGCCGCATGATCGCCGACCACTTCCGCAATGATAATGTGCAGGTTGTGGCCGGGCCCACCACCGGCGGCATCATCCTCGCTTTTGAGGTCGCCCGCCAGCTGGGCGTGCGCGGCATCTTCGCCGAGAAAGAGGGGGAGGAAAGGAGTTTCCGTCGGGGCTTCACGGTAAACCACGGTGAACGGGTGCTCATCGTCGATGACATACTGACCACGGGCAGTTCCATCCGCGAGGTCATTGCGGCCGTGAAAAAACTGGGCGGCCATATCATTGGCATCGGCCTGCTGGTCGACCGCTCCGAGCAGGTGCCAGATTTCGGCTACACCCTCTTCAGCTGCCACCACGCCACCACGGTTGCCTACCGTCCCGAAGAATGCCCGCTGTGCGCCGCCGGGGTTCCGCTGGTAAAGCCGGGCAGCAGCCAGCAACCGACGAGCTGACCAAGGCAGCGATAATACTAATAGAAGCGCTTGTTACCTTCAGCATCGACGGTATCCGGTATACCTATAAGGTTCGGGAGGTTTGCCATGGAGGTCATTGCCCTTGTTATCGTCATCATCACCGTCGCCGCTATTCTGGGTATCCTGCTCGTATACTTCACCACGCGCTACCGATATGAAAGCAAATTCAGGCAATGGCGGGACGAGATGTGGCTGAGCTGGGAAGAGGAAAGAGAGAAGGCGGTCCGCGACTCCGTGACGCAGAGCCGGGCGGTGCTGGGGGGCAAGTTCACCGAGCAGATGGCGCCCTACCTTCCCCAGTTCAGATATGACCCTACCGAGGCCCGCTTCATCGGCAGCCCGATAGACTTAATCGTCTTCCCGGGCCTGGCCCGCGGCGAGCCGGAGGAAATCGTCATCATGGAGATAAAGTCCGGTCGGACGGCACAACTCACCCCTCAGGAGAGGAAAATCCGCCAGCTCATCGAGGACGGCATGGTGCGCTGGGAATTGCTGCAAAAGCCCCCGGAAGCAGAGACATAG
Source organism: uncultured Dehalococcoidaceae bacterium (assembly GCA_964346525.1). Lineage (GTDB taxonomy): Bacteria > Chloroflexota > Dehalococcoidia > Dehalococcoidales > RBG-16-60-22 > E44-bin89. The sequence goes on along the minus strand of CAYFVI010000066.1, from coordinate 859 downwards.
TATTTGCTATCCCCGCCCGAACTGACGTCGCAGTTGCGCGGCGTTCAGATGAATCAACGTTGGCCGGCCGTGGGGGCAGGTGTGGGGCACCGCGGTCTTCTCCAGCTGCCGAACCAGCTCCTGCATCTCGTCACCGCTCAATGACTGATTTGCCTTCACCGCGCCGCTGTGGCAGGCGATTGAAACGGCGATCTTTTCCGCCCAGTCCCCCACCTCCCCCGAATCCAGCAGCTCGCGCAATGCCCCGGGCCAGTCGCCCCCGCTCAGCGCCTGCGGCACCGACCTCACCAGATAGGTACGGTCGCCGAACGGCTCCAGCGAGAAGCCGAATTCGACCAGAGCTTGATGGTGCGACTTCATAACCGTCTCCTGCTGCGGCGTGACCTCGAGGGGCACCGGCTCCAGCAGGCCCTGCACTTCGATTTCACGCTTGGAGCGCTGTTCCTTTACCCGCTCGAAGACGATGCGCTCGTGCGCAGCATGCTGGTCGATGAGATACAGTCCGTCAGGTCCCTCGGCCACGATATAGCTGCCCATCATCTGCCCGAGCACGCGCAGGGCAGGCAACGCGGCCGTCAGCGGCCGGGCCGGTTCAAGCATTTGACCGATAACTCCCAAGCTAGCACCGGAGCCTGACCAGTCGATTTCCCCCTGCCGCGAAGGGGAGCCATAGGCCACGGCCACTTCTTCAATGCGCGGCACCGGCGTCTGGGCAACCAGCGTCTGCCGCACCGCCTTCTGCACTGCCGTGAACACGCGGTGCTCGTGCTGGAACTTCACCTCGCTCTTGGCGGGGTGGATGTTGACATCGACCTCCGACGGCGGCAGCGAAAGAGCGAGGACAGCCACCGGGTACTTC
>CAYFVI010000065.1:0-5088 GCA_964346525.1 uncultured Dehalococcoidaceae bacterium | reverse complement strand
CGCCGTAGTCCATGAGCAGTCGTATTAACCTCTTCACCTCAATCCTGAGCTCCGGAATGTGTTGGCAGGGGTCGGAGACGTTGGAGATGGAGATGGGCGGGCATAGGCTTATCCGCTTTAAGTCTCTTTCTACCAGCTCGGGCAGATTGCGGTAAACCAGTGTTTCGGTGGAGTAGTTCGAGTAGATGGCCTCGCGGGCATAGCAGTAAAGGCAGCCGTGTACGCAGTGGGCCGGGCCGGGCGGGGTAACGTTGATAATCCAGAAGTGGGGACACTTCCGGGTGGGCATGCGGTATGGGTAGTCGTGCAGCGTGGAGCCTTTTTTATCAATAAGCTTTATCCCGGCCATTATTTAAATTATACATCTATTCCGGGATCAGGGCTTAGCCTCTTCCGGTAGATAGGCGAAGCTGCCCTCGATATTGGCCAGAAGCTGGTCGGCGAGGACGGCCAGGATAGCCGCCGGCACGGCGCCCTCAAGGATGTAGGCTAGGTTATCCTGCACCAGCCCGGCAATAATCGGTGAGCCGAGCCCTCCCGCCCCGATGGCGGCTCCAATCATGGCTGTACCGATGTTGATGATGACGCTGATGCGGATACCGGCCAGGATGACCCGCGCCGCCAGCGGAATCTCGATGCGCAGGAGCGCCCTCAGCCGGCCCATGCCCATGCCGTAGGCAGCATCGAGCAGGTGGGGAGGCACAGCGCGCAGACCGGCGATGGTGTTGCGCACCACGGGCAGGAGCCCGTAGAGGAAAAGGGCGGCTACCGTGGGCAGCAGGCCGAAGCCGAGCATGGGCACGGCCAGGGCCAGGACCGCCACCGGGGGAAAAGTCTGGCCGAATGAGGTGAGGTCGGTGATGATGGGCAGGAAATTCCGTCCGCTGGGGCGGGTAGCCCATATGCCGAGCGGCACGCCGATGAGTATGGTCAGGCTGCTGGAGATGCCGACCAGACCCAAGTGTTCCACGACCAGGGTCAGCATGCTGGCGCGGGGGTGAAGCACCTGCGATTCCTGCGGGAACAGATACCTCAGGGATGCCTCCCATATCCCCATGTTGGCGATGAGGACAACGAAGGCGGCGCTCAATATGGCCAAAATTATCCAGCGGCGGGTCTGTCGGCCGGGCATTATCTATTCCTCCGCCTCGGCGGTGGCTGCCTCGACGTCGCCCATGGTTAACTCGCCGATGAGGTGCATATTATCATCCACCACCGGGATGCTTTTGAATCCCTGACCGAGCATGCGCGAAAGCGCTTCTCTCAACGTGGCGGAACACATAAGTGAGATTTCCTTTGCGTCCAGAGCAACCATTGCTTCCTTGACCAAACTGGCTCCAGGAATGTCGGACCGGTCTATCCAGCCGAGCAGCTGGCCTTCATCATCGACCACCCAGGCTGACCTTCGGTTGCCGATGGCTGCCTCTGCCTGTTTGATGGAAGCGCTGATAGCTACGGACGGTGCCGATTTGATAAAACGTTCCACGCTGATGCGCGAGAGCCGCTTCAGGGCGCGGTCCGCGCCGACAAAGTCGTGGACAAACTTGTTGACTGGTTTGGAGAGTATCGTCTCCGGCGTGTCATACTGCACCAGTTTCCCCGCTGCCATGATGGCGATGCGGTCGGCCAGCCTGATGGCTTCGTCGAGGTCGTGAGTGACCAGGATTACCGTCTTCTTCAGTTCCTGCTGGATGGCGACGAACTGGGCCTGCAGCCTTTCCCGCGTTAGCGGGTCGACGGCGCCGAAAGGCTCGTCCATGAGCAGTATCGGCGGGTCGGCGGCCAGGGCACGGGCCACGCCTATGCGCTGTGCCTCCCCGCCGGAGAGTTGATTCGGGTATTTACTGGCATACTCGGCCGGGGGGAGACCGACAAGCGTCAGCAGCTCTTCCACTCGGCTGATAATACGTGGCTTAGCCCAGTGCAGCAGCTCCGGCACGGTGGCGATGTTGGCGGCCACGGTCAGGTGGGGAAAAAGCCCCACGCTCTGGATGGCGTAGCCGATGGAACGCCTGAGCTGTTCTGGTCTCACCTGGCGATTATCCTGGCCGTTGACCAGAATGCGCCCGGCAGTCGGCTCGATGAGGCGGTTTATCATGCGCAGGGTGGTCGTCTTACCGCAGCCGGAAGGGCCGATGAGGACGCAGACCTGGCCCTCATCCACCTCAAGGGAAAGATTGTTGACGGCCACTGTCTGGCCATATTTTTTGGTAACCCGCTTCAGCGCTATCATGACCCTGCTGCCAGCCCTTTCGGCGTGCTGACCCGGACGGCCGTCCGCATCACCGCATCTACGACCAGCGCGATGACGATGATGGGGATGGCTCCCAGAATAATCAGGTCGGGGGCAGCCTGCCCAAGACCCTGAAAGACGAACCAGCCCAGACCTCCCGCCCCGATGAGCGCCGCCACCGCGGTCAGGCCCACCGCCTGCACCGAGGCGGTCCTGACCCCTTCTAGGACGAGTGGAGCGGCCAGCGGCACCTCAAGGCGACGAAAGACCTGCCGCCGGCTCATCCCCATGCCCATACCGGCATCGAGCACCGCCGGGTCAAGCTGGCGCAGGCCGACGAATGTATTCCTGACGATGGGTAGCAGCGAGTAGATAATCAGGGCAATCAGTGCCGGTGCTGCCCCCACGCCCCGGATGCCGAATTCACGCAGCGCGGGGAAGGCAAAGGATAGGGCGGAGAGGGGTGCGATGAGCAAGCCGAAGAGGGCGAGGCTAGGTATGGTCTGGGTGATGTTGGCGAAGTAAAAAACCGGCTTTTCGGCACGGCGGCTCCGCGCTGCCCAGATTCCCAGAGGGATGCCGATGAGCGTGCCTGCCGCCACGCTGCCCCCGAAGAGCAGGACGTGTTTTATGGCTTCCTGCTGGAACCTTGACTCACGGCCGACAAACTCCACAACCACCGATATGTTGTTTAACCAGCCGGTGAGAAGGAGAATGATAACGGCAGCCAGCCCGGTCCAGGAGATAACGTTCTGCCATACTCTATCACTGTGCAGGCTCTGGCGGGCGGCAAAGACAAGGACATAGACGGCGGCCACGGTAATCCAGACGCCGGCGCTCAAAGAGACGCGGGCAAACTCCGGGCCGGTCGCGGTAAGGCTGCCTGCCTCCAGGCCAGCGAAGATGAAGGTCAGAATAAGAATCGCATTGGCGGCGATGCCGCTGGCGATGGCGCGCCATTTGCTTCTTTTCGTCAGGCTTAACGCCAGACAGACGAGCCATGATGTTATGATAACCGCCGCCACATACCAGTCAAACGCTACCCACAGCCGTAGGCTGGTTCCGGCAGCCAGCCGGCTGGCCTTGAGGGTCAGCCAGCCGAAGGGAAGCGAAAATAGGCCGATGACGGACCCGGTAACGGCCACGCTGTTGCCGGTGGCCCATTGCCGAATCATCATTTTCATATCCTCAGAGGCGCTACTTTAGGAAGCCATTGGCGACGAGGTACGCGCGAGCGACATCAGCCGCTGCCTGTCCCTCGAAGGCTATCTTGGCATTCAGAGACTGCAGCGTCTCCAGGTCAAGGGACTGGAATACCGGGTTTAGGATAGTCTCAATCTCAGGGTTTTTCTCCAGGACCTCGCCGCGGATAATCGGCGCCGGCTCGTAAACGGGCTGGACATTCATCGGGTCGCTCAGGACAACCAGGCCCAGCGCAGCCAGTGAGCCATCCGTACCGTAGGCCATGGCGGCATTCACTCCATCCGTCCCCTCAGCCGCTGCCTTTTCCGTCTGCGCCGTGTTGCCGCCGGAAAGCGTTAAAAGCTGGTCCTCCTTCAGGGTGAAGCCGTAGGCCTCCTGAAAAGCGGGCAGGGCTACGGGGCTGGTGACAAATTCCTCGGAGCCGGCCAGCTTGACGTAACCGCCTCGGTTTACATAATCAGATAAGTCCTCCAGGCTGCGGATGCCTTCCTTCCGGGCAAGCTCACCCGTTATGGCAATGGCCCAGGTGTTATTGGCCGGCGCTGATTTGAGCCAGACGATATTGTTCGCTGCAAAGTCAAGCTCCTTCACCCGTGCCCAGCCCTGCTGGGCATTGTTCCAGACATCCGATTTCGTCTCATCGAAGAAGAAGGCGCCGTTGCCAGTATATTCGGGATAAATATCGATCTCTCCGCTCTGGATCGCCTTGCGCACCACTTGCGTTGGCCCGGTCCCTGATTTATCAACGACATCAAACCCGTTGTCGGTAAGCAGGAGGATAATCATCTGGGACAGCAACGCACCCTCAGTATCAATCTTGGAACCAACGACAATGCCTTTGCCGCCGCAGCCAGTCACGATTAACGCCAGCATCATTATCACGGTAACGGCCAGGAGCAGAACCTTTTTCATCAATCGACCTCCTTCATATATGGAATCACAATGCACTATTTAATCAGGATAAGCCGCTTTTGTCAATTAATAGCCGCTTAATCTACGATTATTTTCCCTCTCGGTTCAGCCACAACTTCACCGATAAGAGCCGCTTCCGGAAGGCCTTCCCGATGCATCCTTGCCAGCAGCTCCCGGGCTTTTTCGGAAGCCACTGAAATAAGCAGCCCTCCAGATGTCTGTGGGTCGAAAAGGATATCGGCCATATAATCGGGGACGGTCTTCTCCATGGAGACTATATTAGCGCGGAATTCGCGGTTGCGGTGCAGCCCGCCGGGGATCATGCCCTTTTGCGCGTACTCTCTGGCTTCAGGGAAAAAGGGCACCGCGGCCGAATGAATGGCCATGCCGATGTCGCTGCCATCAATCATCTCGCCGGCGTGGCCGAGCAGACCAAATCCGGTGACATCGGTGGCAGCATGAACACCGACCTCCTGCATCAGTTCGGCTGCTTTCCGGTTGAGTGTGGTCATACTCTTTACGATTTTGGTTTCCGCACTGGCACTAGCCACACCGCCTTTTACCGCGGTGCTGATGATACCCGTGCCCAGCGGCTTGGTTAAAATCAATTTGTCGCCGGCTTGCGCACCGGTATTGAGAACCACTTTCTCCGGGTGGATGACGCCGGTAACGGAAAGGCCGTACTTCAACTCGGCGTCCTCAACGGTATGTCCGCCCACTACAATGGCATCCGCCTCGTG
>CAYFVI010000064.1:0-7650 GCA_964346525.1 uncultured Dehalococcoidaceae bacterium | reverse complement strand
GTGCGGCTGCCGGAGGATACGCTGCGGACCTCGGCGCCCATCAGTTTCATGCGGTGGACGTTGGGCGATTGCCGCTCGATATCCTCCGCGCCCATATAGACGATGGCCTCGAGGCCGAGCAGGGCACAGGCCGCGGCCACGGCCACGCCATGCTGGCCGGCGCCGGTCTCGGCAATCACCCGCCTCTTGCCCATTCTTCTGGCCAGTAACGCCTGTCCCACCGCGTTATTTATCTTATGCGCCCCGGTGTGGGCTAGGTCTTCTCTCTTCAACAAAATAGTTGCGCCTCCAGTACGCTCGGATAACTGGCGGGCATGATACAGCGGCGTGGGGCGACCGATATACTCGTGGCACAGGTGCTGAAATTCGTTCTGAAAACCTTTATCGGCACATGCTTCCCCATAGGCCTGCTCAAGCTCATCGAGGGCGGCCATCAGCGTCTCCGGGACGAATTTGCCGCCGTAATCGCCGAAATAACCGCGGGCGTCAGGGCTATCCACCGTGCTCATCGTACCTCCTTACGGCAGCGACAAAAGCCCTGATTCTGGATAAATGTTTCACTCTCCCCGCCTCCAAGCCCGAGGATACATCAACGCCCCAGGGAGCCACCTTTTTAAGCGCCTGAGCCACATTCTCCGGGGTGAGGCCGCCAGCCAGGAGCACCGGATATTCCCTGGCAATTTCCCGGGCCAGGTTCCAGTCGAAAATTTTTCCCGTCCCGCCATACTTACCCCTGACCTGCGAGTCAAGAAGGAAGATATGTTCCTGATTGGCTAAAGCCCTGGCTCCCTCTGCCAGATGGGCGCAGACCTCGGCTGCGCTCTGACCCCGTTTCACCCTGACCGCTTTTATCACCGGCCGGGCAATCTCATGGCAGTATTCCCAGGGCTCGTCGCCGCTGAGCTGCACCCGGTCCAGACGGCAGTACTGCGCAATGGCATTTATCGTTGCCGATTGTGAATTGACAAATATACCGACCACCTCTACTTGATAGCCGCTTTTTTTCACGGCCAGCGCAATCTTCCGCGACTGCTCCAGATTGACCCGCCGCGGGCTGGGGGCGAAAATCAATCCGATAAAGTCCGCTCCAGCTTCAGCCGCCGCCAGAGCGTGTTTTTCCTCCTTGATACCGCAAATTTTTATTCTGGTCATTTCAGCAGTTCCCTCATCTTGGTCGTGATGTCATCGGCGGTGAGCAGCGCCTCGCCCACCAGGGCGGCGTTGACCCCCAAATTTTTCAAATTCTCCATATCCCTCCGGCAGCTTATGCCGCTCTCGCTGACCACAATCCTGCCCTCTGGTATCAGCGCCCGCAGTCGTTGCGTATCGTTGATATCAACGCTCAAGGTGCTCAGGTCGCGGTTGTTGATGCCTATAATTTGGGCGCCGCTGCGAAGTGCCTTTTCTATTTCGCTCTCGTTGTGCACCTCAACTAGGCAACTGAGGCCGAGCCTGTGGCTTAATGATAGCAGCTCGCTGAGCTGCTCCGGCTCAAGTATGGCCACGATGAGGAGCAGCGCATCGGCACCGTAGGCACGGGACTCGTAGACCTGGTACAGGTCGAAAATGAAATCCTTTCGCAATAGCGGAATATTAACCTCCTCCCTGATTTCAGCCAGATGGTCGAGATTGCCCTGAAAATACTTTTCTTCAGTCAGCACCGAAATGGCGGCGGCGCCGTTCTCGGCGTAAATCCGGGCCAGCATTATGGGGTTGAAGTCGGGGCGGAGCACTCCCCTTGATGGAGATGCCTTCTTCACCTCAGCAATGAGGCCCACGCCGTCCGTTTTCAGAGCGGAGGCAAAGTCCAGTGTCCCTGAACGCCGGGAAATCTGCAATTCCAGTTCGGGGACAGGTAGCGCTTTCTTGCGTTGTTTCAGTTCCTCTTTTTTGTCGGCCACGATTTTATCCAGCATGTTAGTTCTTTTATCCCAGTTTATTGCTCAGCGTTATCAAAGCTTCCAGTTTTTCCCGGGCCTGGCCGAGGTCAATGACGCTGGCGGCAAGGCGTGCCCCTTCTTTCAGATCGGAGGCCTGTTTGCCGGCGTAGAGGGCCAGCGCTGCATTCAGCACCACCACATCGCGCCCGGGGCCCTTTTCTCCATCCAGGACCCGGCGCAGAATATCGGCGTTTTCCTTCGGCGTCCCTCCCCTGATGGTGGCTATATCGTTCTTCTTAATACCAAATTCTGCCGGGTCAACCTCGGACGGGGGCAGGACGCCCTGCTCATTGACCTCCCAGACCATGGACCTGCCACTGATGGAGAGCTCGTCCATGCCATCAAGGCTGTGGACGACCAGAGAATGTTTTGTCCCCAGCCGGTGCAACACAGCGGCAATCTTTTGCCCCAGCTCTTTGCTGGCAACACCAATCACTTGAAATCCGGCGCGGGCAGGATTGGTAATGGGGCCGAGGATATTGAACACCGTCCTGATGCCGATCTCACGTCTAGGGCCGGCAGCGTGTTTCATCGCTGGGTGGAAGAGGGGGGCAAACATGAAGCCGATGCCGACCTTCTGCAGGCACTCGGCGACGGACTCTGCGTTGAGGTCGATTTTCACTCCCAGCGCCTCAAGTACATCGGCGCTGCCGCAGCGGCTGGTCATGGCGCGGTTGCCGTGCTTGGCGACCTTCAGACCGGCCCCGGCGGCCACGAATGCCGCGGCGGTGGAGATATTGATGCTGGCGCAGTTATCCCCGCCAGTGCCGCAGGTATCAACCAGGGGCGGCGTCGCCCTGACCGGGACCGCCTTTTCCCGCATGACGCTGGCCAGACCGGCGATTTCATCAACTGTTTCCCCCTTGATGCGTAATGCGGTGACAAAGGAGGCAATCTGAGCTGGCGTTGCCTCCCCGCCCATTATCTCCTCCATCACCGCCGATGCCTGCTCAAAGCTAAGTGAAGTACCCGAAACCAGATTATTTATGGCTTCTTTAATCATTCTTCTCCGCCGTACCTCCTTTTTCGTTCCCCTCCTTTATTAAAGGAGGGGATTAAGGGGGAGGATTTCATAAATCCCTCTCAATCTCCCTTTACCAAAGGGAGAGGATGCTTACTTTCTCATCTCCAGGAAATTCCTCAGTATATCCTTGCCCACCTCGGTCATAATGGACTCCGGGTGGAACTGCACGCCTTCAATGGGGTATTCTCGGTGGCGCAGGCCCATGATGATGCCGTTATCCGTCCAGGCGCTGACCTCAAGGCAGTCGGGCAGGGCATCGTGCATCACCGCCAGCGAGTGATAGCGGATGGCGGGAAATGGCTCGGGCAGGCCCTGGAAAAGCTCACGGCCGTCGTGGTGGATGAGAGACGATTTGCCGTGCTTGATTTCACCGGCCCCGGCCACCTGACCGCCAAAGCTGTGGCCGATGCACTGGTGCCCCAGGCAAACGCCCAATATGGGCAGATGCTGACCAAAATGATGGATGACATCATTGGAGATGCCGGCCTGCTTAGGGGTGCCCGGCCCCGGAGAAATGACGATGCGTTCCGGCGCCAGCTTTTCCATCTCATCAAGGCTGATTTTGTCGTTGCGGAACACCTGTACCTTTTGGCCCAGCTCGCTGAGGTACTGGTAGAGGTTGTAGGTAAAGCTGTCGTAGTTATCAATTAACAGGAGCATGGCTGGCCTCCGCCTGCTTTATCGCGGCAAGAAGTGCCTGGGCTTTGTTCAGGCTTTCCTGGTATTCGTTTTCGGGAATGCTGTCGGCAACGATGCCTCCGCCCGCCTGCATATGGGCCACACCGTCCTTGAGTACGATGGTGCGGATAGCGATGGCGGTATCTAAATTGCCGGAGAAATCAAAGTAGCCGACGGCACCGGCGTAGGGACCTCTTTTATCCGGCTCCAGCTCGGCGATTATCTCCATGGCCCGTATCTTCGGTGCCCCGGAAACGGTGCCGGCGGGAAAGCAGGCCCGCAAAGCATCATACTGGGTCATGCCCGCCCGCAGTTTTCCCTGAACATGGGACACCAGATGCATCACGTGCGAATACCTCTCAATATCCATGAACTGCGTCACGGAGACGGTGCCCGGCTCGCTGATGCGACCGATGTCGTTGCGGCCGAGGTCGACTAGCATAATATGCTCGGCGCGTTCTTTTTCGTCTTTCCGCAGTTCCATGGCTAGTTCTAGGTCACGGTCCGGGTCATGGCTGCGCGGGCGGGTGCCGGCGATGGGGTGGTTGGAAACGATGCCGTCCTCCACCCTGACCAGTAGCTCTGGAGAGGCACCGATGATGTGGCAGTCATCGAGGTGCAGAAAATACATATAGGGGGAGGGATTGATAGAGCGCAGGGCGCGGTAGATGGCAAAAGGGCTGGCGTCGGTACGCTTGGACAGCCGCTGCGAGAGGACGGCCTGGATGACATCCCCAGCGTAGATGTAGTCTTTGGTTTTCTTCACTATGTTCTCGAATTCCGCCTGAGAAAGATTCGATGTAACTGGCGACTCCGCTTCTGTGGATGGCGAAGGTGTGCTGATAATGGGCTGCCGCAGCCTTTCCACCATGCGGTCTATTTTTTCCGTTGCCTCGCGGTATGCCTTGGCCACATCACCGTCAAGATGGGCGTGGGCCACTATCTTTATCTTGTGGGTCAGGTGGTCGAAAACCAGCAGCGTATCCGCCAGCATCAGAATGGACTCGGGCAGGCCGAGAGGGTCGTTGTCCGGCGCGGGCAATTTCTCAAAGTACCGTGCCACTTCATAGCTGAGGTAGCCGACGATGCCGCCGTGAAAGCGGGGCAGGCCGGACACCGTCACCGGTCGGTAGTGCTGAAACTCCTTTTCTACCAGCGTCAGCGGGTCGACGGGATTCTCCCGGCCGGTCATGATAATCAGCGACGGCTCGGTGCCGATAAAGCTATAGCGGGCCAGTCTTTCCCCACCCTCCACGCTCTCCAGCAGGAAGGAGTAATTACCTCGGGCTATCTTGAGATAGGCCGAGACCGGCGTCTCCAGGTCGGCCATCATCTCGCGGTAAACCGGCACCAGATTGCCTTTTTCTCTCAATTTCTCAACATCTTCCAATTTCGGGTAGTACATATTTTTAAACCTTTTCCGGAAAATAAAAAACCCCCGCCCGGCAAGGGGCGGAGGCTTCCGCGGTGCCACCCTTATTGGTCATGAAATAAAGAAATATATGACCATCTCTGTCAGGTACAGCCCTTTTCTGATGGACGATACCCCGGGATTTGCTAACGCTTCCCCTGCGTCAAAGCCTACTGGCCAGTATGGCTTTCGGTTTGCGGCTCCCAGGTCCATTCTGCTCCGGCGCTGGCGTCGGCTCTCACCTTACCCGACTCTCTGCGCCCCGCTGCGGAGCCTACTAGTCCTGTTCGCAGCCTTTAGCTATTTCTTTAAGTATCAGTTAAAAGGAATGGTTTTGTCAAGTGGCATCGATAAAGAGTTCAAAACGGGCTCATTCCGAGAAGGCGAGTACCCCCGGAATTATCAGGTTCACGATGGGAATAATCATCAGTATCCCCAGCCAGGAAGGCTGATTTCTGGCCCTGGCGATTCCCATCCACATAATAATGCCGACGACGATATTGACCAGGGGGATGAAAAACAAAAGGGTCCACCAGCCGGAATGACCGGCAACCTTGCACATCATGTAAAAGTTGGCAATGGGTATCCAGGCCAGCCAGGCATTTCTGGTATCGGTCTTATTGGCGATGATGTACAGGGTAAGCGCCAGCCAGACGTATATCGCCAGGCCCCAGAATGAGTTCAATCCGGTGAATGTTATCCAGTTCCACATGTTTCACCTCAATGGAGCTGGTTCGGCTATTTAGCATGATTTATTTGAATCGGTCGGAGATGCTCTTGCCGAAATCCTGCGCCGCTTTGCCCACCTCCCGGAACTTGGCTTTGACCTCCTCATCCTGAAAGCGGCTGCCGAAGGTTTTGGCGGCATTGGTGGCGCTATCGCCGAATTCCTTGGCCTTTTCCTTGAGCTCGGGATCGTTGAATATTCCGCTTATGGCCTCGCCAAAGGCGCGAAACATCTCGCCAAAGCTTTCAGTGGTGCCCCTTTTCCCTTCATTCTCTTCCTGTACCATGCCCACCTCCTTATTTACCGGCCAGCGCCTTCATCAATTTAGCTGCCCTTTTGGGATTGAACACGCCGCAGTCGCAGTTTGGCGCCAGCAGTTTGGCTGCCTCCTGAGGCGTCTTGGTCCCAGCCTTTATCTCCTTCACCATCTCCTTGACCAGGTTCGGTGAAACCATGGCATGGCCGCACATGGTGGTCACTTCCAGGATGTCATCACTGGGCAGTTTCTCTGTTCGGCCCCATATGCCTAGGGAGTGATTGGCGGTATGGTGTTTCAGGCCAGCTTTCTCCAGGCATTCATCAACCTTCTCGAAGATGCCGCTCACCACGACCGATAGGCCAAGGTCCGCCTCCTTGAGTTCCTTCAGGACGGCGATAACATCTTCCTGATTGTCGAAGACGGCATGGCCTATCTTGCTGACATTGGCGATAACCTCTTCTGCTTTCTCTATCTGGCCGCCCCCGCTGACGCTGCCGATATTGACCGCATTATGGCGCAGGGCGATGCGCAGGAATTCTTGGCACTTGGGGATATGGCCCTCTTCATTGTGGCCGACGGCCTGTATCATCATCATAACATAATCTTGGCTCAGGCTTTCGGCGCTGCCGCGGCGATGCAAAGTATGTGTCATTCGTATCCTCCTTGCAATACATCGTGCTCGTTGGGCACGGGATAAGTTCCGGGGATATTATAATCAATCCCGTTATTATTAGTCCAGTCGAGTGTTATAATGAAAATCAAACACCACATAAAGAAGGCCGGCGGGAGGCTCAAATGCTCAGGGCTAAATGGAAGTATCCAGTCTTGTTTGTGCTCATCGCTGTTTTCGTAACGGCATGCGCGCCCACGCCAACCGCACCACCAGCTGCCAAACCGGAAACGGTGTCGGTCGCCCACCCGAACCTGGAAGCGGCGCTGCTTAATGCATTGGGAAAACCGCCGGGGGAGCCTATATCTGTGGAGGAAATGGCCGGCCTTACCGAGCTAAAAGCCAATTACGCCAACATTACCAACCTGTCCGGCATAGAGTACTGCCCGAACCTCGTCAATCTGGACCTTGCCTACAATCTGTTAACGGACCTTTCGCCGCTGGCCGCGCTGGTTAACCTGACCAGCCTCGACCTGTCCCGCAATCAGATTGGCGACCTCTCACCGTTGGCCTCTCTGGTCAACGTGACCGCTCTGAACCTGTCCTACAATCAAATAGGAGATATATCTTCACTGGCGTCTCTCGTCAACCTGACCCGGCTCGACCTGTCTTTCAACGAGGTCAGCGAAATCTCACCACTGGAGTCGCTGTCTGGCCTGACCTTTCTCTATCTATCCACGAATGAAATCAGCGAGCTCTCTCCATTATCGGCTCTCACTTCTCTTAAGGAGCTGGAACTGAACGGCAATACCATAAGCGACATCGGCTTGCTTTCGTCGCTTGGTTATCTGGAAGTCCTGAAGCTGGGCAGCAACCGGATAAGTGATATATCATCGCTGTCCCCGCTGGCCAATCTAAATGTTCTCTACCTTTCCGCCAACAGAATAAGCGACCTCTCGCCGCTGGAGAGGCTGTCAGGGATAGCCGAGCTGCACCTTTCC
>CAYFVI010000063.1:0-4251 GCA_964346525.1 uncultured Dehalococcoidaceae bacterium | reverse complement strand
ATGACCTGCGGTACCGCTCTCGCCGAATCGATGCACGGTGCCGGTTCCCCACAGGCACAGAGGATTATGCTTATGAGACGTGCGAACTGGCAGCGCAAGAAGCGGCTGGCCCAGAAGCTGGCTAAAATCGGGGAGCAGCCGAAACTGGTGTGACGGATTACAAGCTGAAGGTAACCCTGAAATACTGCGGCTCCTGCAATCCTTTTATCGACCTTATTCAAACCGGCAACAGGCTGAAGGAAGCCATCGAGGACGCACCGGAGTTAAAGCCCGTTTCGCCGGATGATGACCCTATCGACGTGGTAGTCATACTGTGCGGCTGCCCCAGGATGTGCGGCAACAAGGAAAGTTTCCGCAGGCTGGCCAAGAACTTCATTGTGATAGCCGGAGAAACGGTCGACCTCATGCCTGCGGTGGAAAAAGACATACCAGAACAGATAATCCGTAAACTCAAATCCCTTTCTTCAGGGGAGCGTTAATTCAGGTTCCGAAATCCGGCGCCGGCCCGACGAGCTCGCCGCCATCAACGACGATGACTTCCCCGGTAACGTAGCTCGAGGCATCGGAGGCGAGGAAAAGGGCCGCCCCGGCTATGTCCTCGGGCACCCCGATATAGCCCAGTGCCTTGCTTTTGGCCGCTTGCTCCGCCTTGGCTGGCTCCTTCCACAGCGCCTCGCTCAGCCTAGTCTTGACCATGCCCGGGGCAATTGCGTTCACCCTTATCTTGTACCGGCCCCATTCCCTGGCCAGAACCTGAGTGAGCATAATCAAACCTGCCTTGGTCACGCTATAGAGGCCGAGGTCGCTGGGGACAATGCCCATGATGGACGCGATATTGATGATGCTGCCGCCTCCCCCCTCCTTCATCACTCCGGCGACAAGCTGGCTCAGGAGGAACGGCCCCTTGAGGTTGACGTTCATGGTCACATCCCAGGCCCACTCTTCGGCCTCCAGCAGCGGCCCGGCGTATGGATTGGTGCCGGCGTTATTAACCAGAATATCTATTTTCCCCCACTCCCCCTTCACCTTCTCCACCAGGGCCTTTGATTCTTCTCCCTTGGCCACATGGCTGGCCACCGCCAGGCTCTTCGCACCCTTCTGCTTGAGCTCCTCGGCCACCGCCTCCAGGTCAGGGAGCTTGCGGCTGCTGATGGCGACATCCGCCCCGGCATCGGCCAGGGCCAGTGCAATGGCGCGGCCTATGCCCCGGCTGCCGCCGGTGACCAGGGCCACCCTGCCTTCCAGGGAAAACCGGGACAGGTCCATGCTCCCTATACTTCTCTCCCTTTCGCCCTCTTCTTTCTCCGCCGCCACCAGGCGAAATACAGTATAACGCCGATTATTATCCACACCGGGCTGAAAACGCCGAGCCAGATGAAGATATCAGCCAGCGCCCGCCCGAAGGTAACCAGCCCATTCCAGGCGCTGTCAACGATGCTGCCGGCGCTCCATCCGGGCAGTACCGTAATATAGTCGCTCCGCTTTTCCGTATCCTGATTGCCGCGGTCATCGGTCACCGTCAGCGTGACGGTATAGGTTCCCTTTGCCTTGTACTTATGCCTTGGATTGTCATCATTGCTGGTATTGCCGTCGCCAAAGTCCCATTCGAAGCTGTACGGGAAGATGCCACCCCCCACATCGCTGTAAAAGCGTATCTCTTCGCCCTCTTTGGTCGTTACCGTGCTGGCGCTGAACCTGACCTGAAGCTTGGACTGCTCCAGCATAACCTGGATGAGAGACATCGCTGAGGTCCGCTCCAAGTATTGCATGCGCCCCTTAATCCGCTCAATGTCCTGCTGCACTCTGGACAGTTCGCGCTGAACGTTGAGAATATCCTCCACCCTCACCGCTTGCTCCATAAGTTTCAGAAGCTGCGCCTCGGTGGCCTCCAAGTTGCGGAGCTGTGCCTCCAGGTCAACGTATTCCTCGGTGACGTCCTGTGCTGATGTAGTCTCGGAGTTCACCTCCACCGCCATGCCACGCAGCACACTCATGGCATAGTTGAAATCAGATGACGGCACTCGTATGGCAATCTGACCGACCACGCGTTCCCCCTCTTTCCAGCTGCTGGAAGTAACCACAAATCCTTCCAGGTCCTCGGCAAGGCCGGTGATTTTATCAATAGTATCCCGGACATCGTCCACCACCAGCTGCATATTGGCGGTGCGAATTATCATGCGGTCGGTGTCAATAGATATTTGTCCCCCATTGGCCGGGGATGGTTCTGGTGCTACGGGTGGTGTTTCCCCAACCGCTTCTCCCGGTATCCCTTTAGGTGGTATCTCTATAACCGGAGGCGGGGCTGGGGCCGGCATCGGGGCCGGGGCTGGGGTTGGTGCTGGAGCAGGCGCCGGCACTGGTGCTTCTGCCGATTGTGGTGCTGCACAGGCCACTAACGCTATGGCCAGTATCAGCAAAGCCGTAATAATTAATAACCTTTTCATCACTACCTCCCGTTTAGCATGTTCATTATATAAAACGATGGCGGGAAGAGAAAGGTTAGTTATCCAGTATAATTTTTATTTATGGAAAACACCCCAGCTGACAGCGGCTTATTTTCACGGACAGCCGATTGGCCGCCTCGCCCACATTACCGGGGCTGATTTTCATCTCTTTGGCAATCTTGAAGGCAACCGCGCACGGCAGCTTGCCCTCTACCAACGATGATTTTATTTTTTTCTCCAGTTCGTTTTCCACGGGATACTCCTCCGACTTTTTAAACTATATTAATCATATCACGCTTTTGGCATTTTGATAATGGATTATCTGGCACTTCTTTTACATCAGATACAGCTATCACTCCAGGGCCGTCGGGATTTCGTTCATGATAAGGCGCAGATTGCCGATGTAGTCTTTGGCCAGTGCATCAATCAACACCACCCGGGCCCCAATTGCTTCAGCGATGGCCTCAGCGTTCTTCGGATCAAACTGCGGTTCAGCAAAGATAACCCTGATATCATGCGCCTTTGCCTGTTCGATTAGCCGTGTCAGGCCGGCAGCGGTCGGCTCTTTGCCCTCTATTTCGATGGGTATCATGGTGAGGCCGTATTCACGGGTGAAATAACCGAATGCCGGATGGTAGACCATAAACCGCCGGTTCTTCACCCCGGTCAGGCCATTCCTTATCTCGCGGTCAACCTCTGACAACTGCTTTAAATAGGCGTCTCTGTTTTGCTCGTAATAGCGTCTGTTTCCCGGATCGATTTCAATCAGTCCCTGACTGATGTTGCGCACCATTATCCGGGCATTGGCCGGAGACATCCAGATATGAGGGTCTATTCGGCCGTGATTTTCGCCCTCTTCCTCTTGTTCGTCCTCAGTGACCATCTCCTGTAGCTCAATTCCCCGGGAACAGTCCACTACCAGCATGTCAGAATTGGTAGCCATAAGCTTGTCCATCCATACCAGCTCAAACTCAACTCCTGAACCCACCTTGGCGTATATCTCCGCCCTGGCCAGGGCGGTCATCTGGGACGGCGTCGGCTCATAGGTGTGAGGGCTGGCCCCCGGCGGCACCATTACCGTTACCTCGACCTTCTCCCCACCCACGTTTTCCACAAACTCGGCCTGAGGAAGGATAGTGACCACCACCCCCACCTTGTCGTTTGTTTCCGCCTCCGGGGCACAGGCCATTGCTGAGAGCACCAGCGCAAGGACGGGAAACAGGCGGCTTATTCTAGCAAACCTCTTCACTTTTCTCCTCTTCCTAGCTCACTTCTCCGGGCGAAGGCGATACCTCCGGTAGAGCATGGCCGCGATTGAGGCCACGATGGCCAGGCCACTCAGCCACTGCGCCGTGGGCACGCCAGCGACGACCCAGACCTCGGGTTTGAGCATCTCGAGGAAAAATCGGCCCAGGCAGTAGTAAATAGCATAGCCGAAAAAGATGTCCCCGTCCAGAAGACGACCTCTCAGCTTCCGCCCTAGTATCATGAGCAGAGCGAAGCCAGTGAGGTTCCACAGAGATTCGTAAAGAAAGAGAGGGTGAAAATGGCTGAACGCCTCATAGCCCGGCAGCCGATGAGCCGGGTCGATATAGATAGCCCAGGGCAGGTCGGTCGGGTAACCGTAGAGCTCCTGGTTGAAGAAATTGCCCCAGCGGCCTATTGCCTGAGCCAGAATGAGGCCGGGAGCGACAATGTCCATCCAGCGCAGGGTGCTGAGCTTTTTCCATCTGGTATAAATGATGAGGCCAATGGCCCCGCCGATTACGGCCCCGAAAATGCCCAGCCCAGCACCGCCGATGATTGC
>CAYFVI010000062.1:0-3887 GCA_964346525.1 uncultured Dehalococcoidaceae bacterium | reverse complement strand
CAGCTCACACAAAGGTCATTAGGACGCCCGGCGTGGTCTTCCGGTATGGCTGCGGCATCTCCTACTCCCGTTTCATGGCACATGAGACAGTTATCACGGCCTTCCAGTTCATGTGGAATGGGGGTTGGCCCTGAGGTAGGAGCTGGAGCAGGCGCAGGTGCCGGAGCGGGTGCTGGCGCCGGGGCGGGGGCTGGGGCAGGCGCTGGTGCTGGCGCCGGGGCGGGGGCCGGGGCAGGCGCTGGTGCTGGCGCAGGCGTCGGAGCAGGTGCTGGGGCCGGCTCTTCACCACCACATGCCACCAGCAATGGACCTACGATAAGCAGTGCTCCCAGTAGCAACAACACAACAGATTTACTTTTCACCGCTATCCTCCTCATATAATATCTACTATAGGACGTTTATTATTGACGCGCAACGGAGGGGAAGCTAAGATATTCCTAACTTCCCCTCCGCAAAACAGGGTCTCCTCGACGAACTTACTGACCTTTTTATTTTAGTGCATCTATACTGGCCTGGAGAAGCGCCTTGGTATACGTCGGATTGTGGACTCCGTGGCTGTGATCCTCCACTGCAATCAATATGTAGTTCCACAGAGGTCCGGCTTCCTCTTCGGGATATTCACCGACTACCGGATGGACTTCCGGAGGCCCTTCATGCCATGGCTCATGGGGCGCTACTTCCAGCAAACCTTTAGCTACTAGCAGCTCTTCCAGCTCTTCGATTAGTTCCTCAACTTCGGTCTGAGTACCGTTAATATCAAAGTCTTCTACATCACCATGACAGGTTTGACAGGCTTCTATAGCATGTCGCTGCATTGATGGTGCAAGAAGATGATCACCACCTGATAGATGACAGGTCGGGCAGCCATCCGTTATCATCGAATAGTGAGCACCGGGGCTGCCGTCGGCTCCCCAGCCTCCGATTCCGAGGAGCATCGCGGACTGCGGGCCATGATGGGGCCCCCAGTGAGTAGAGCTAACGTTAACCATGCCGTCTTCCACTGCTATTTCACGCCTGGGCTGATGGCAGTTGGCACACAGGTTACCCTTGCCCCTGTCATATGTTTCCCCACTGGCTATTAAAGTAACCGGTTCAGTGGTCCTCAGGGCAAAATCATCCTTGGTATAAGTGGTATGAATTTGATGGCAGGTTCGGCAATTTGGTGGCGATGCATCGGACCTATCTTTTCCGTCCTCCATTCCTGTACCCGTAGCCACCATCTCCTGAAAACCTTCGCTGGAATGGCAGGCCGTACATGAGGCCCTGGGTCCGGCATAGTGCCATCCCCTGCCAGTCTGATGAGTCGTTAGCGCCGATTGAGCACTCTTCGAATAAACCAATGTGGTGTCATTGTGACACTCAGTACATGTAGGATCTGCTGCCGCCATCGTTCCAGCAGGACCGGCGGGACCGGCGGGGCCAGCGGGACCGGCGGGGCCAGCGGGACCGGCGGAGCCAGCAGGGCCGGCAGGGCCAGTGGGACCGGCAGAACCGGCAGGCCCTTGACATCCGGCAACGATGATGGTGACCAGTATCACCAGTGCAAGCAGAAAAGCCCCGAATTTCCTTAGCTGCCTCTCTATACTTTCACGCATAAGGTTTTCTCCTTTCTGAATTTAAGTTAGCTAGATT
Organism: uncultured Dehalococcoidaceae bacterium; assembly: GCA_964346525.1. Lineage (GTDB taxonomy): Bacteria > Chloroflexota > Dehalococcoidia > Dehalococcoidales > RBG-16-60-22 > E44-bin89. Next base: position 2,255 of record CAYFVI010000062.1, on the reverse strand, counting down.
GGAATTGTTCAATATTTAGGATTAATACGGAAAGTCACTGATAATTTACCAGAATGGTATCTATAATATCTATGAGTACTTATACCTATTTCTTGTGGAAAAAATACCCTAATTATTCCAACTCGAAATAATGACAGAGGTCGCAATCGGCGTTTATGACTTCTCCTTCCTGTTCCTCACTGACTGCTTCTACCAGCTTGCCATGGCACCTCAAGCATCCGGGCGATTCCAGATGACTTGAATTATCAATATAGGTTTCCCAGGTGATCCTCATGTGAGGAAAAGTGGTGAGTCGGGCAATCTCTTTGACCTCCGCCACGGCCTGTTCTATAGCGGTTGTTTTTTCATTGTAGATTGCCGGGTAATTGATGCGGTAGAACTCTTTTATATCTTCCGCTCTGGCATTTGCTTCCGTCAGGCTCGAACTGGGAGGATCCAAGGCCTCAAGGGCTTCCCGTTTGATGTAGGGCAGTCCTTTATCTATCTTGTCTTGGGTAAGCGCGGTATCCAACAGCTCTTCAGGGGAATTAAATATATGAGTTGCCCGGTTGTGGCAATCCATGCAGTCCATAAGGCGTTTTTCGTTTTCCGGAAGCCCGGCGGTTATCTCCGCCTGTTTTTTGGGGTCAATGTACTCCGTTAGCTGCCCATCTCTACCTTCGACGCCGACCCACACTATTTCCTGTCGCTCTCTATCGAGAGGCACATACCAGACCTGGGCAGCAATATGCCAGTGGATGTCACGGGCGGTCTCCAGCTCGCCCCCGCCAACCCTGAGCACCCTGGTATCAACCTTTTCCGTATTTGTCTCGTTGGATTCATAAGTGGTATGGACACGGACAAGGTCACCGGCAAAGCGCTCCGGGCGATGGCACTGCTCACAGGTTTCACGCGCCGGGCGCAGGTTTTCCACCGGCGTTGGTATCGGGCGATGATAAGCCCCGATGAGAGTGTTAAATAACATAGGAGTGCCGCTGACTTTTGACCTTACCAGATAATCAGCCCCAGAACCGACATGACACTCGGAGCAGGCCACCCGGGAATGTGGAGAGGCTTGATGCGCCGTATACTCCGGATACATGACGTCGTGGCAGAGTCTGCCGCAAAAGGCTGTGGAATCGGTAAACTCGACCAGCTGGTACCCGCCCATTACCAGTAAAATAATACCGATAGCACCCGCGGTCATAAGGAAGACCAGTTTCTCACGATATCGTCTGGGCTGTCTCAATTTTCACTTCCCGGTCTGATTTGGAGTATCGCCAGGACAAAGATAATGCCGCCGCTGATAAAAAAAATTGGCACCAGAGAATAGACAATGACACCGAAAAGGGGATATCTCTCCGGCAAAGGGGAGAAGATATTAAATAAAACAACCGCCACAATCAGGACGAAGTTGATTAAAGCGGCTCTCATGAGCCAGCCGTCGAAAATCTCCCTTAGGTATGTCAAAGCGCTGTTTCCTGCTCCTTATTGAGTAGCCAGCCAATATTTTAGGCTGTTTCCTCTTCGGTATCAAGTAGCTCTTTGTATTCCAGGGGATGCTCTTCGCGATATCTCTCTTCCGGGACTTTGCCGGTAAATATGGAGGTGTTTAAAGGGAATATTTTCGGTTTGAAATGATTGAAAAATATGTGTACCAGAAATATCCAGGTCACGGCCAGTATGGCCTCATCACCATGGGCTATGAGCGCTGATGGCACTATCCACCCTGGAAAAAGCCTGGTAAAGAATACCGGGTACATCAAGATAAAGCCCGAGCCAGCCATCACCGGCATGCCCCAGAATATCGCCCAGTAGTCGAATTTTTCCCTCCAGTTAAAACGGTCGAATTCAGGTCTTTCCTTTTTGAACCCCAGAAAATAGGAGATTTCGTGGAAGAACTTCACAAAGTCCTGGGGGAGAGGAATCATTTTAACGGGGAAGGACCTTTTGAGGATAACCGTTGAATACATAATGTAGGCCAAGTGATAAAGGCAGACGATGACGATTACCCAAGCCGCGAAGCGGTGAGCTGCCCTAAGGACCTCAAATCCTCCCCACAGACCCACCCACCACTGACTGATTGCCCACTCATTAAATTTCTGTGGCAGTCCCGTTACCGCCAATAATATGAAGCTGAACATCAAGCCGTAATGTTGAATTATCTGATTTATGCTGAAACGCCTTATTTGCCCTTCTTCAACCTTTGGCAACGCGACCGCGCCTGTTATTGCCGCCATCTTTATTCCCTCCACCGGTTAATGGAAAATCTTGCG
>CAYFVI010000061.1:0-10945 GCA_964346525.1 uncultured Dehalococcoidaceae bacterium | reverse complement strand
ATTGCTGCCCCGCCGATATGTCCGTGATATAAATCAAACGTATGCCCGTATTTCTTGCCTACGGTCTGAAGCACATCCACCGCGGCCTCGGTTATCTCCGGGCCAACGCCATCGCCGGGCAGTACCACGATATTGAATTTCATGCTACACCCTCCTGCTCAACAAACGTTTTTTGGTATATTCAATCAGCCCCCCCGAGGATATAATCTCGGTCATGAAGTCGGGATAGGGGCTGGCGGTAAAGCTTTTATCCTTGGTCAGGTTTCTTATCACACCGCGTGACAGGTCAACCTCCAGAACATCGCCCGATTCGGTATTGTCCACCGCCTCCTCGCACTCGAGCAAGGGCAAGCCTATATTGATGGCATTGCGGAAGAAGATGCGGGCGAAGATCTTGGCGATGACGCAGGAGATGCCTGCCGCCTTGATGGCCATCGGGGCGTGCTCTCGCGAGGAGCCGCAGCCGAAGTTAGTGGTCGCCACGATAATGTCGCCTGGCTCTACTCTTTTCAAAAAGTCTTCGTCAATGTCCTCCATGCAGTGCTTGGCCAGTTCCGCCGGGTCATAGATATTCAAATAGCGCGCCGGGAGGATGACATCAGTGTTCACATCGGCTCCATACTTATGCACTTTGCCTTTGAGCATTTACAAAGCCTCCTTACCGGTATTTCTTCCTGACCACAAACTGAGCGCCGTATTCCTCTTCATTGATGGCGACAACCTTATTGTCTACCAGTTTCGTTTTCAGGACCTCTTTTTGTACTTCGTCCCAGTCAATAGCCAGGTTTCTTTTCCTGGCGACATCTTTTTTCGGCATAATGAGCCATATCCGGCCGTCGGGCTTTATCTTGCTTTGCAGAAAAGCCATCTTCTCTCCGATGCCCTTCGACCGGTCAATCCAGTAGAGGATAGCATCACAGTTCTCTTCCAATCCGTTGACGATTAAATCTACCTCACGGCCAGCGAGTCGGGAAATGGTATCCTCATCCGGCCGCAGCAGGCAGACTTTGCTCCCCGGTTTAATCCCCAGTTTTTCACGTAGGTCTTTTTCCACGGCCGCCTACTATTGGAGTCGCACCAGCGCTTCCTCAAAATCCTTAACCTTTAAAAGCTTTCCGCTTCTGTTAGATTCAAGGATGTGCCCCTCGGATTGAAGCCGTGCGGCCTGTGCCTCCACACCGCCGGGGTACTTCTCGTTCAACTCTCCCTTGGACTTCAACGTCCGCCAGTATGGGGTAATCTCTTTTCCGCCCTCGCCGGCATCTTCCTCGGCGGCGCGGGCGGCGATATTGCAGAAAATGCCGGTGGTAATGGGACAGCCGATGGTAGCACCGTGTTTTCGGGCAAGGGACTCGCGGATTTGATTGATTGTAATCAGCCTGCCTTTCGGCACACTTCTCATAATTTCATCAACCTCAATGGGGGCGGGAATGACACAGGTCCCCGTTCCCCACCGCTTGCTCATCTTCTCGTCTATCTCAATGACTCTGGGCAGGTCTTTGCTATCGTGCAGTTTTTCGCGCCAGCTTTTCCTCAGCTTGCCCATAGCTCACCTCCTCAGTAGCCCGACTTCTTGCCGGCGATATGTTCCATATCGATTTTCACCATGGCGGTTCGGTCAGCCTTCTCAAATTCCATGTCCGGCTCCTTTTCCCCGAACTGCCGCATGAGCACCGCCAGACCGCGGATTTTATCCTCCTCGTCCTCCAGGATATACGCCCGGCCCACGCCGATAACGCTGCGGTATTTTATTGACCAGCCGCAGGGTTTTTCAGCAGCGGCAATCTCAACATCAGCGTCTATCTCCACGCAGACGCGGTTGTTCTTTTTAATAATATCAATCTTGCGGCCTTCGGGTGCGCAGTGAAAGTAGAAAACGTTATGCTCGTAGCCGAAGCAGACCGGCACCACGTAGGGTTCATTGCCATCCACAAGGCCGAGCCGGCATAACCTTGACTGCCTTATAATACGCTCAATCTCAGCGGGGTCGGTGATTTCCCTCTCTTTTTTCCGCATGGCCCGTTTCATTTGACAACCTCATCGGGATGGCTTATCCTTCCGGTCACGGCACTGGTAGCAGCCACCGCTGGATTGGCCAGATATACCTCCGATTTAGGATGTCCCATCCTGCCGACGAAGTTGCGGTTGGTAGTGGAGATGCATCGTTCACCTTGAGCCAGCACACCGGCGTGGCCGCCGAAGCACGGGCCGCAGGTAGGCGTGCTCACCGCCGCATCCGCCTCGATAAATGTCCCGATAAGCCCCTCGTTTAAAGCCTCCGCATATACCTGCTGGGACCCCGGAATAATAATGCAACGTACGCTGGGATGCACCTTCTTCCCTTTCAATATCTGAGCGGCAACCCTCAAGTCCTCGATTCGGCCGTTGGTGCAGCTTCCGATAATCGCCTGGTTGATTTTTACGTCCCCCGCCTGAGTGACCGGCCTGACATTGGCCGGCGAGTGGGGAAATGCCACCTGCGGTTTCAGTTCCGTGACATCATACTCTATGACTCTGGCATATTCAGCATCCGGATCAGGCTCATATACGTTATAGGAACGCTCTGTCCTAGATTTTATGTAAATCTGTGTTTTATTGTCCACCCGGAAAAGCCCGGCCTTGCCCCCGGCCTCGATGGCCATATTGGCCATGGTGAACCGCCCGTCCATGGACAGCGCATCTATGGCCTCCCCGGTAAACTCCATTGCCGAATAGAGCGCACCGTCAACACCGATGTCGCCGATGGTGTGGAGGATGAGATCCTTGCCTCCTACCCATTTCCCCAGATTGCCATGATAAACAAATTTAATGGTCGGAGGCACTTTCATCCACAGGTCGCCCGTCGCCATGGCTGCGGCCAGGTCGGTTGAGCCCACGCCGGTGGCAAAGGCGCCCACCGCACCGTAAGTGCAGGTATGTGAATCGCCACCGATGACCACCTGACCGGGAAGCACAATGCCCTGTTCCGGCAGCAGAACGTGCTCAATTCCCGCCTTCCCAATCTCAAAGAACACCGCTTTCTGCTCGCCGCAGAACTCGCGCATCAGCGCGGCGATTTCAGCGGAGGCGATGTCCCTGCTGGGCATAAAATGGTCGAGCACCATCACGATTTTCTTCGGGTCGATGACACGGCTGACGCCGATTCTCTGGAACTCCTTGATGGCAATCGGTGCTGTTACATCATTGCTCATGATAACATCTAACCTGACATTGGCGAATTCACCGGGACTCACCTTCTTCCGATCCGTATGTGCCGCCAATATCTTTTCAGTCAGATTCATCTCTGTTTCCTTCCTCCGGTCTTTTTAATGCGCCCCTGCTGAAGTTTATCCCAGCCAGCGAGGCATAATCAGCACGCCGAGAACAATGGCGGTAGCCACCGCAGCAATAATATACAAACCGGTGCCAGCGGCAAGACCTATTCCGGCTACCACCCAGATGGTAGCCGCCGTGGTCAGGCCGGCCACGATGCCCCCTTCCCGGTGCAGGATAACGCCAGCTCCCAGAAAACCGACGCCCACCACCACGCCAGCGGCTACTCTGGCCGGGTCACCGGCACCACCGAAACCGTAAATGGAAATCAATGAGATTAGAGCCGCACCGGTCGAGATGAGAATATGTGTTCTCAGCCCTGCCTGTTTTCCCGCCCTTTCCCGCTGGTAGCCAATGATTGCTCCCAAGGCGGCAGCTAGCAGGAGACGCAGTACCATTTCCAGTGCGACAGGCATTTCAGCACCTACCCAGCTTTTTTCTTGCCGGCCAGCAAACGGTTGAGGGCATTCATGTACGCTTTGGCACTGGCCACTATGATGTCCGTGTCTGCTCCCCGGCCGGTGTAAGTCACGCCATCGCTCTCAATCCGGCACAGCACCTCGCCGATAGCGTCAATGCCTTCGGTAATCGATTTTATACTGAATTCGGTGAGCGTATTGGGGACCTTCACTATCTTATCGATTGCTTTGAAAGCGGCATCAACCGGCCCGCTGCCCAGTGCCGCATCAGATAGTGCCTCTCCATTGGAGCCGATTATCACCACCGATGCCGTCGGAATGCCACGGTCGCCGCAGGATACCTGAATGCGGTCGAGATGATAGAGTTCAGAAACCGTGCGTTGCTCCTCGGCAACCAGCGATTCGATATCCCGGTCGGTTACTTCCTTCTTTTTATCCGCCAGCTCCTTGAAGGCGCGAAAGATGCGATTGAAGTCCTCATCTTCTAGGCTGTAGCCCAGCTCGGCCAGTCTTTCGCGCAGAGCATGGCGACCGCTTAACTTGCCCAGCACCAAGCTGCTCGAAGGTATGCCCACGGTTTTGGGGTCCATGATTTCAAAAGTTATGGGCATCTTGATAACCCCGTCCTGATGTATACCCGACTCATGCCGGAAGGCATTGGCACCAACGATGGCTTTGTTCGGCTGCACGGAGAAGCCGGTCAGCTCGCTTACCATCCGGCTCGTCTTATAGATTTGCCTAGTATCAATACCGGTACCGAGGTTGAAGAGGTCAGCGCGGGTCTTAATGGCCATCACGATTTCCTCAAGGGAAGCATTGCCCGCCCGCTCCCCGATGCCGTTGATGGTACACTCTACCTGCCTGACCCCCCGCCTGACGGCCTCCAGGCTATTGGCCACCGCCAGTCCGAGGTCGTTGTGGCAGTGAACGCTGACCACCGTCTTTTCGATACCGTACACATTCTGAAAAATGCCATCGATAAGGCTGCCGAACTCTTCCGGAATGGAATAGCCCATGGTATCGGGGATATTGAGCGTATTGGCGCCGGCCTCTATGGCCACCTGAAGTATCTGGTTCAGATAGGCTGGCTCGGTACGGCTGGCGTCCATAGGCGAGAACTCAATGTCATCAGTATAGCCTTTCGCCCGGGCCACCATATCACGCGTCAATTGCAGAATTTCATCACGGTCTTTTTTCAACACGTGCATGAGGTGGATATCCGATGACGAAACGAATACATGAATGCGAGGACGGGCTGCGCTTTTAATCGCCTCCCAGGCACGGTCAACATCGTTCGGATTCGCCCGTGCCAGACCGCAGATGATGCTGCCCCGCACCTCCTGGGCGATGAGCTTTACCGACTCGAAATCGCCCGGAGAACTGATGGGGAAGCCGGCTTCGATGACATCCACACCGAGCTTCTCAAGCTGCCTGGCGATTTCCAGTTTCTCGTTAAGGTTCAGGCTGCCGCCAGCCGCTTGTTCGCCATCGCGCAGTGTGGTATCAAAGATAATCACTTTGTCCATCTCGCTCCCCCCATTATCCAGTGTTTTCATCAATTATTAATAAGGTATCTGCCTATTTGGCCAACCACGGCATCATCTTGCGCAGCTCAGCGCCGACTATCTCAATAGGATGCTCCCTGTCTTTACGCGTGAGGGCGTTGAATACGGGCAGACCGGCCTGGTTCTCCAGAATCCACTCCCGGGCAAAGGTGCCGTCCTGAATCTCGCCCAGTATCTCCCATAAATTTTCTCTCACCCCTTCATCAATTACCCTCGGTCCTCTGGTTATATCACCGTACCGGGCGGTATGGCTCACCGAGTCGCGCATAAAGCTGATGCCGCCCTTATAGATAAGGTCGACAATGAGCTTGAGTTCGTTGAGGCACTCGAAGTAGGCCAACTCAGGCTGATAGCCAGCCTCCACCAGTGTCTCGAAGGTAGCTTTGAGCAGGGCCGTCACACCGCCGCAGAGTATTGTCTGCTCGCCAAAGAGGTCGGTCTCGGTTTCCTCGGCAAAGGTTGTCTCCAGGACGCCGGCACGGGCACAGCCGATGGCCGCTGAGTAAGCCAGCGCTTTTTCTTTCGCCTGGCCGGAAGCATCCTGGTAGACGGCCACCAGCGCCGGTACGCCCTGTCCCTGAGTAAAGAACTCGCGGAGCAGGTTGCCCGGGCTCTTGGGCGCTATCATGGTTACATCGATATCCGGCGAGGGCACAACCTGGCTGTAGTGAACGGTGAAGCCGTGCGAAACCATGAGCATATTGCCCTTGGACAGTCCCGGTGCGATATGCTGATTGTAGATTCTCTGATGCATGTTATCCGGGGCGAGCAGCATGACGATTTCCGCCGCCTTTGACGCCTCCGCCACCGAGGCCACCTTAACGCCGTCAGCCTCAGCTCTCGCCTTGCTCTTGCTGCCTTCCTGAAGTCCTACCACCACTTCAAAGCCGCTATCCTTAAGGTTCAGCGATTGGCCACGCCCCTGGTTGCCGTAGCCGATGACAGCGATGGTCTTACCTTTCAGCAGGTCGAGATTAACGTCTTTTTCATAGTATACCTTAGCCATATCCCTTTTAATTTACCTCCTTTATCATTTTTGCGCGCCTGTTTTATCACGCCAATTCAGAAGAAAAACCGTGATTACAATAAATTATACCCTTCCTTTCTAGTTTTGGCTGTTTTTTCTTCAACACGAAGCTGGCTGGTGCTCCCTCGCAGCATGGCGATGCGGCCCGTTCGCGCCACTTCTTTTATGCCAAAGCCACGTAGCAACTTGAGCAAAGAATCAACCTTATCCTCATCGCCGGTGAGCTCGATGGTCAGCGAATCAGCGGCCACATCGACTATATTGGCACGGAAGATATCGGCAATCTCTATTATCTCACTGCGGGTTGCGGAAGTGGCCTTTACCTTTATCAGCGCCAGTTCTCTCACCGTAATGTTGTCCGCTGTAACATCAGCCACCTTGACCACGTTGACCACCTTGCTCAACTGCTTCCGCACCTGCTCCAGAATGCTGGCCGTGCCATTTACCACGATGGTCATACGGGACAGATTGGGCAACTCACTGTGTCCCACGGCAATGCTTTCAATATTGAAGCCCCGCCTTCGGAACAGGCTGGCCATACGCGTCAGTACCCCGGGCTTATCCTCAACCAGCGCCACCAGAGTATGCTTCATTTCCGATAAATACCATCTCCGAATTTAGTCCCGTGCAGGGCTTCCTTCCCCGCCTTACGCCACGTCCTCGGTGGTGATATCCAGAACCTTTACCACATCGATTATTCTCTCCAGCTGCTTCCGAACCTGCCCCAGGATAACCGCCGAGCCGGAGACAACGATGGCCACCCTGGTGAGACCAGGCCGCCCGCTGTTCTCAGTTTCAATGGTTTCCAGCACATTTACGCTGTGGATATTAAAACCACGCCTTCGGAAGACGTTCGACATCCGGTTCAATACACCGGGCTTATCCTCTACCAGTGCCAGCAATATGTGTTTCGTCGGTGCCATTTTGTCACCTTCTCCGAGCTTAGATATTGCTCACTTTTAATCTCTTGGAATCGGAAATGGCCTTCAGCGGCTGCTTGGGATCCTCCATAATCTCGGCAACGGTTGCCCCGGGCGGAATCATCGGATAGACGTTCTCTTCCGGCTCCACCATAAAATCGATAAGGAACGGCCCTTTGTGCGCCATCGCCTGTTCAATGGCCGGTATCACCTCTTCCTTGCGCTTGACCCGCAGCGCCGGCATGCAGTACCCTTCCGCGATTTTGACAAAGTCCGGGCAGGATATCGGCGTGGCCACGTACCGCCCTTTATAGAACAGCTGTTGCCACTGCCTTACCATCCCCAGATACCCGTTATTGATAATGGCTATCTTAACCGGTGCCCCTTCCTGAACAATGGCACCCAGCTCCTGAATGGTCATCTGGAAACTGCCGTCGCCATCAATGCACCAGACCGCGGTCTCCGGGCAGCCAATCTGAGCGCCGAAAGCCGCCGGCAGACCAAAACCCATGGCACCAAGGCCGCCGGAGGAAATCAGCGCATTGGGCCTGTTGAACCAGTAATGCTGCGCCGCCCACATCTGATGCTGCCCGACCCCGGTGACAATAATAGCTTCCCCTCTGGTTACTTCATATATCTGCCGGACCACATATTGAGGTAGAACCCCATCATCATCCCGGATATCGATTGACGGATGTTCCCTCCGCCAATCATCCAGTTGATTGACCCAGTCAAGATGCCCAACAGGTGCAATCTGTTTGTTCAGTGTCTGCAAGACCATCTTGACATCGCCCACAATGGGCACGTCCACGCGTACGTTTTTGCCGATTTCCGCCGGGTCAATATCAATGTGAACGATATGGGCGTGAGGGGCAAAGGCACTTATCTTCCCTGTTACCCTATCATCAAATCTCATGCCAATGGCGATGAGTACATCAGCGTTCTCGATACCATAGTTGGCGTAGACCATGCCGTGCATGCCCGCCATACCATAGCTGAGGACATGGTCTTCCGGGAAACAGCCAACGCCCAGCAAAGTGGTCACCACCGGTATCTGTGCTGTCTCCGCCAGGTGTTTCAGCTCACTGTATGCCTTTGAAACATTGACCCCTCTACCGGCGATGATAACAGGGCGACTGGCCTCATTTATCAGTTTGGCCGCCTTTCTTATCTGCGTGGGATGGCCCTGAAGCGTCGGCTTGTAGCCGGGCAAATCTACTTTATCCGGATAGTTGAATTCAGTCTGTTCCAGAAACACATCACGTGGTATATCAATCAAAATGGGGCCGGGACGTCCGGTACGGGCCAGATGAAAAGCCTGCTTGATTATCCCGGCCAGCTCGTTTACGTCCATAACCAGATAATTATTTTTGGTGATGGGCAACGTTATACCGGTGATATCCGTTTCCTGAAAGGCATCACGCCCGATGAAGTCCCTCCGCACCTGGCCGGTTACCGCAATTACCGGGACGGAATCAAGAAAAGCATTGGCGATTCCAGTTACCAGGTTGGTCGCTCCGGGACCGGAGGTAGCAAAACATACTCCCACCTTCCCCGTTGCCCGGGCATAGCCGTCGGCGGCATGGGCGGCACCCTGCTCGTGGCGCACCAAGATATGCCTTAGCTGGGGATACTGCGGCAGCGTGTCATAGAGTGGGATAACCGCTCCCCCCGGGAAACCGAAAATAATATCCACCCCTTCTTTTACCAAGCTTTCACATAAAACCTGTGCACCTGTCAGTTTCATGGTGAGCCTCCTCTAGCCTCCGAATACAGCTCCGGTACTCGCCGAGCATACCTTCTCCGCATAATATCTGAGATAACCGGACTTCACCTTTGGTTCGAATGCCGGCAATTGTGCCAGACGACTTTTTATCTCCTCATCCGTCAGTTCCACTGCCAGCTTGTAATCGGGAATATCGATGAGAACGGTATCCCCGTCTTTCAGCGCGGCTATCGGGCCTCGACTTGCCGCCTCGGGAGAAACGTGACCGATGGCGGCACCGCGAGAGCCGCCGGAAAAGCGCCCGTCGGTAATGAGGGCGACCTTGTTATCTGTTCCCAGACCGCTGAGAAGAGAAGTGGGAGTGAGCATTTCCCTCATTCCCGGACCGCCTTTTGGCCCTTCATAGCGAATGACAATCACATCGCCCCTGTTTATCTTATGACCCATAATGGCCCTGGTGGCTTCTTCTTCCGAGTCAAATACCCTGGCCGGTCCGCGATGCGACAGCATCTCCTTGGCCACCGCCGACCGGCGCACCACGGCGCCATCCGGGGCCAAGTTGCCAAAAAGTATCGCCAGCCCGCCAGTGGCGGCGAACGGGTCGTTAACAGGGCGGATTACCTTTCTATCCAGGATCTTGCTGCCGGCGATAATCTCCGCTAGTGTCCCGCCATTTGCCGTTTTCAGGTTCAGTTTCAAAAGGCCTTTTATCTCATTCATCACCGCCGATATACCGCCAGCATGGTCCAGGTCCTCGATATGGTACTTGGTCCTGGCATCGACATAAGCCGGCGACAGCTTACAGAGGCAGGGCGTATTCTGGCTTATCTCATTGACCAGTGACAGTGGAAAGGCGACGCCCGCCTCATGGGCAATGGCCATCAGGTGCAGCACGGAGTTGGTGCTGGCGCCAAGCGCCATATCGACGGTTAAAGCGTTATAAATGGAGTCCTGGTTAATCAGGTCGCGGGGCCGGACGTTATCTTTCAGCAGCCTCATCACGGCACGCCCGGCTTCCCTGGCCAGACCCTGCCGCCTGGAGTCAACCGCCGGGATGGTACCATTGCCCGGCAGCCCTATTCCCAGTACTTCAATCAGGCAATTCATGGTATTGGCGGTGAACATTCCTGAGCAGCTCCCGCATCCGGGACAGGCGGCCTGCTCCAGTTGTTCCAGTTCCCCCTGGCTCATCTTGCCGCTGAGAACCTCGCCCACTCCCTCGAAGGCTGAGATGAGGTCGACCTTCCGGCTATCATCGCCGAAGCGACCGGCCAGCATGGGACCGCCGCTGATGAAGATGGACGGGATGTTCAGCCTCGCTGCCGCCATGAGCATCCCGGGGACAATTTTGTCACAGTTCGGTATGAAAACCAGGGCATCGAAAGCATGCGCCTCGGCGACCGTCTCCGCCGAATCGGCAATAAGTTCCCGGCTGGGCAGGCTGTACTTCATCCCCGGGTGGTTCATAACGATGCCGTCACACACGGCAATGGTATTGACCTCAAAAGGGACACCGCCTCCTTCCCGTACGCCGGCCTTTACTGCCTGGGCGATATCACGCAGATGGGTGTGCCCGGGGACAATCTCGCTGTAGCTGTTGATAATGCCGATAAACGGCTTGTCCATATCCGGGCGATTGCATCCCAGCGCATAAAGCAGAGAGCGATGTGGTGCCCTCTCTATCCCTTTTTTAACAACATCACTTTTCACGTCTGTCCCCATTCCAGTTTAACTAAAAAAATAAAGGCCACATACGCACGGACCAAAGACACGGAGAAAAACGACTGCAGCCCGTATCACAAAATAGCACAAAAGAAATAAGCTTGTCAAACTCGATGCGTGCGTGAGGATTACGGCCGCCCTGAACCTGAGTCTTATCGCGGTTGCAGGACCTGCCGTATCTCCAGCCAGCTGACCAGCCCCTGCCTCAGAAGCTGCGGCGGGCTGACGGTCAAATCAACGATGGTGGAGAGCCC
>CAYFVI010000060.1:0-3309 GCA_964346525.1 uncultured Dehalococcoidaceae bacterium | reverse complement strand
CTGATAGCACTCTTATTGCGTCTCGCAGCCTGAATAGCCGCCTCATTGACCAGATTGGCCAGGTCAGCACCGCTCAGTCCCACCGTCCCCTTAGCCAGGACTTCTAGGTCTACTTCTTTATCCAATGGTTTGCCATTAGTATGGACTTTGAGAATAGCCACTCGACCATTAATATCCGGCCGGTCCAGAATCACCCGCCGGTCAAAACGACCGGGTCTTAAAAGTGCCGGGTCCAGAATGTCCGGTCGGTTGGTGGCCGCCATAACGATGACGCTGGTGCTGGTATCAAAACCGTCCATCTCTACCAGTATCTGGTTGAGAGTCTGTTCTCGCTCATCATGGCTGCCGCCCAGGCCGGAACCGCGCTGACGGCCCACCGCGTCAATTTCATCAATGAAGATAATGCAGGGAGCATTGCGCTTCGCCTGGTCAAATAGGTCGCGCACCCTTGAAGCGCCGACGCCGACAAACATCTCCACGAATTCGCTGCCGCTTATGGAGAAGAAGGGTACATCGGCCTCACCGGCTACCGCGCGTGCCATCAGGGTTTTTCCCGTGCCCGGCGGTCCGACCAGCAGCACGCCTTTCGGAATGCGCGCGCCCAGCGCTTGGAACTTCTCCCGCGATTTGAGGAAATCAACCACCTCCAGCAGGTCCTGTTTGGCCTCTTCCACACCGGCCACATCGGCAAAGGTCACCGTGGGACGATTGGCCGGGAAAAGCCGGGCTCGGCTACGACCAAAGCTCATCGCCTGGTTATTCGCCCCCCGTGCCTGGCGGAAGAGGAAGAAGAGCAGACCACCGAAGATGATAAGCGGCAGAAAGTTGAGCAGCAGGCTTCCCCAGTTGATGCCCGATGAACCTTCGATATTCACCACGACGCCTTCAAGGTTAAGCCCCTCGATCTCATAGATACTGGAATTGCTCTCCTTGAATGCCCGCAGTTCGGTATCATCACTTGTGGTGACGGTCAGCAGGTCGTCCTCAACGGTAATCTCGGTGATCTCTTTGTTCTGCGACATGGCAATTATTTCGCTGAGGGGCACTTCCTCAGGTTTGTTCGCCGATGGTAATAGATAGGAGAACAAAGCCACCGCTCCCAAAAGGATGGCAATGTAAATCAAGCTACTACGTTTCCAGCTAGGCTTCACACTTCACCCCCATACAGGCCCTTTCAGCCCATTCCATTATACCACAAATACACCATGCATTTGTATCCAATGATAATCACAGACCATTATAGGTAGCCTGCAAGAGCAACGCATCTTCCTCCAGATTCGGGCTTTCACATATCAGCATGCCTTTGACATGGTAATCCTTTAGCGCTTTGAGCAATTCTCCGTACTGAAAATCGGACTCATCCAGGTTCAAGTGATTTATTTCACCCTTTTTAGCATAATTGATACCGGAAACGTGAATGTGCATATTTTCCAGCGCCTCCTCTCCCAGACGCTGTCTCGTCTGGAGCAGAAGGGCTTCAAATTCAGAATAGGAATTGAACCTGCCGGTACGGGCGTGCCAGTGGGAGAAGTCCAGGCAGAGTGACACACCCTCAAGCTCGGCGGTGAGGTTTACCAGCTCCTCAATGGTGCCAAACTGGCTGCTTTTGCCGGTTACCTCCGGCCTGATACATATCGGATTCTTCTCGCGCTCCAGCTGGTCCAGCACTTCACCAAGATGTCGCTTCACGGTCAAATATACTTCTTCCGGCGGCCTTCCCATATAGAATGCGGCATGAAAGACCACGCTTTCGGCCCGACAGAGAGAGGCGATGCGCGCCGTTTGCAATATGCGGCTCTGACTGGCCCTTATCTTTTCTATATCCTGCGCATTCAGATTAATAAAATAGGGCGCATGCGCGGACAATCTCACCCCGGTGCGAACCGCCACCTCGCCGACCTGCCGGGCTGCCGCTTCACCCATCTTCACTCCCTGCACAAACTCTATCTCCATGCAGTCCAGCCCCAGCCCGGCGATACGCTCAATGCCGCTGACTGTCGATGGTGGCCAAGCACTGCGCGGAGTTCCGGCCGTTCCGAAGAGCAAACCTGCCATTCTCCCTGCGTCCCCCAACCTCACCGAGCCAGCGGTCGGATTCGAACCGACGACCGGCGGTTTACGAAACCGCTGCTCTACCCCTGAGCTACGCTGGCCCAAGGCCAAGTATATCATAAATACAGCTGCATATGAAATCCGGCTTTTGCGTCTGTTAAAGATTTCAGCTGGTTTGACACATCGGAAAGGGCAATGCTATGATTTCTGTTTGGTAGTTCCTTTTCCATCAGCTAGCCGAGGTGTGTTGTCATGATTGGTGATTTAGTATATGAACTGATACAGATTCCCGGCCCCACCGGGTTTGAAGGCCGGGTAACCAAGCGGCTCCAGGAACTGCTCCAAGACCACGTCGACGAGCTCTACATTGATAAAATAGGCAACCTCATTGCCAGAAAGAAAGGGACTGAGGGGAAGCACTCGCTGGCGCTGGTCGCTCATATGGACCAGCTCAGCATGGTGGTGCAGAAGGTGGATGAATTCGTCTGGTTTGACAGGCTGGGCTGGATTGATTTTCGCAATCTGCCCAGCACCCCGGTGCTCATCCTAGGTGCTGAGCGTGATATCCCCGGGGTGATTTGCGCCACCAGTGCCCATTTCGCCGCCGGCGGCGAAATGAAGCTATGGATTGATGTCGGTGGCCGACAGAAGTATGTTTCGGTTGGTGACCCCATAGTCTTTGCCACACCATCCCAGTGGCTTGACGATGAGAAAACGATACTGGCGAGCCATTCTATCGATGACCGATTCGGCTGTGCCGTTCTCGTTGAAGTAGCCCGCAAGCTGGCCAAGCCATCACGTCACGATATTTACTTCGTTGGCTCAGTTCAGGAGGAGATAGGCTCTCAGGGGGTCAAGCACTTTCTGCGGCAGGTCGCTCCGGACTGGTTCATCGCTCTGGATACCGGCTTTGCTCAGGACGCCCTGCCCGATATAAATAAAACTGTTCCGCTGCACACCGGCCTGGGTGTACGCCGGCTTTCCTTCGCCCAGCCCGCGGATAGAATCTATCCCGCCGTGGTTAATTTTGCCAGTCCGCGACTGAATCAACTGCTGATGGAGACCGCCAGAAAGCTTGACATCCCGTTTCATGTCGATGTTGCCACCAGGACATTTTCCGATCATAACATCGCTTACGAAGCAAACCCGGAAATGGAGTCCACGTTTATGTTTGTCGCCAGAAGGTACGGTCATTCCCCCTGTGAAGTGGCTGACCTGAGCAACACGGAGCGTTCCGTGGAAGTCCTTTGCCGGGCG
>CAYFVI010000059.1:0-9887 GCA_964346525.1 uncultured Dehalococcoidaceae bacterium | reverse complement strand
TGAATGAAGTGGCTTCCGCGATAAGGGCTCCGGAGCACATTGCCGGCCACCGCTTCGGCAATCCGAAAACGGATTTTCTGGAAATAGGCACCGTCCACGAATTGAAGGTAGACCTTGACACGCTGAACAAGGTCGCCTACTGCCAAGCCGTGGGGAATTTAACCTTTGCCGAAAACGGGGTTATATTGGGCGGTTTCGCCGGCGGGCCGGTAGGCGTAGCCGTGGTCAGCGCCGCTTACAATCCGGTTGATTTGCTCGTCATACGAGGGGTGGCACAACATCCGTTTGCCGTCCCCATTGAGATGGGGACTACCTCCAATCGCAATACCATCTGGGCACGGAGCGTCGCCAATCAGGCCACGTCCCGCCACAGCCCGCTATCGATAGTTGGCCCGGTATATTCCGTGGCCGGACCGATGACCAAGATGAGCTATTATGAGTATGCCGCGGCGATTATCGCCTCCGTTGTGTCCGGTGGCTCCGTTGAAATCGCTCCCCCATCGAGAGGGGTAATTGTGGACAATTCCGGCCCCATAGAGAATATCTTCGGCAATGGGATAGCGCATTCCGCCGCCGGGATGAGCCGCAAGGAGGCGAATAAAATAGTTAAGGCACTGCTCGATAAGTATGAAAACCGGCTCAAAAACCCTCCGGACGGCAAGAAATTCCCGGAGTACTTCAATCTGGCGGCGGGAACGCCGACTAAAGAATGCCTAGAGCTCTACCGAGAAGTCAGAAAAGAGATGGATAACGAGTTCGGCCTGAGAATGCCGCTTACTTGACCGTACCTGTAATATTAAGCCTATTCAAACACGAGACCCACTCAGCAGTGCGATGATTCTCATCACTTAATAAGAAGGTTCTTTTGCCGCAATTCCTGTCAGATATACTCTGTCCTGAATACGCTCCGTCTTTTAATACCCGGAACCTGACCCCGGTTGGGCACTGGCATCATACAGCACGGCCACGCCGCGGTATGGTTTCGGTGGCCTTTTAAGAAGAGCGTTTTCATCGAAGTCAATGCCCAGGCCGGGCCGGGCTGGCAAATCAAAGCAGCCTTCGGAGAAAGACAGCGGCTCTTTCAATATCTGCTCATAAATGGGCAGGTCCGGGTAGAAAAATTCGGTAAACAGGAAATTACGTGTCGAGGCACCTATATGAATGCTGGCCGCCGTCTGCACTGGCCCGTTGGGGTTATGAATGGATATCGGAATGTAGTGCGCGGAGGCCATGGCCGCCGCTTTCCTGGTCTCCGAGATGCCGCCGATATGAACCACATCGGGCTGGAAAATCGATACCGCATTTCTTTCTATTATCTCGCGGGCCTGCCAGTGCGTGCACGTCCTTTCTCCGGAACAGACAGGTATATTGATTGACGAAGTCACCCTCAACAGAACATCGACATTCTCCGGAGGCACCGGGTCTTCAAAGAAATAAGGGTTGTACTCCTCGAGGGCGCGCGCGATCTGCATGGCCCTGTCGGCATTGAACCGCCCGTGGCCCTCGACAAGTATATGAGCTTTAGAGCCCACCGCCTCGCGCACCGTTCTAATTATTTCTTTAGGTCTGGCTATTTCATCCGGCTCACCATAGAGGTCGCTGGGCCAGAAAGGGTCGATTTTAATGTGCTTGAAAC
This sequence comes from uncultured Dehalococcoidaceae bacterium, assembly GCA_964346525.1. Classification (GTDB taxonomy): domain Bacteria; phylum Chloroflexota; class Dehalococcoidia; order Dehalococcoidales; family RBG-16-60-22; genus E44-bin89. The sequence goes on along the minus strand of CAYFVI010000059.1, from coordinate 8,251 downwards.
CAAAGGAAACGGCATCCTGGGCCAGTTTCCCGTAATCATCAATGTTTTTGGCTTTCGAGTACCAGCCATTGGCATAGGCCCTTACCCGGGGACGGCAGGCCCCGCCGAGAAGTTGATAGACAGGCGCATTGAGGCTTTTTCCCAGTATGTCCCAGAGCGCGATGTCCATAGCGGCGAGCGCACTCTCAATAACGTAACAGGGATGGTACCAGGTATCGCGGTACACCGTATGCCAGTGATGTTCGATGGTGCGCGGGTCCTTGCCGATGAAATAATCCGATATGCGCTTTATCGCGGCCTCAGGGGCTATATCCTCGTTCATTTCCATGCTGGCCTCGCCCCAGCCGTGAATCCCTTCGTCGGTCTCCACCTTCGCCAGGACCCAGTTTCTCCAGTTAGCATCGACGAGATAGATTTTAATGTTGGTAATTTTCATTTTATGTTAACCTCCTCCAAGATAATGTTTGGCAGCAATCTGTCTGCTTGCGGGGCCCGAACGATAAGTGTGCCTTACTGAATAATTGGCAACATATCTTGGTGAATTTATACCATATTATCGCTGCTTTAGCATAGTTAATATTTTATAATGGTATTATACTTTTGAAACGACACCGCGCCCTGACGCAATTCGGCCTGGCGGAGAACCAAAATCCATCAACTTAAGGAGGTTTAGATGAATCAGATAAAAGCTTTATCCCAGCGTACCCCAATTTATCGCGATGCCGGCTTTTGCTTCGAAAGCATCGAGCAGGCCGCCAAGACCTTTGCGGAGGAAAGCACTTATCCAAAAAGTTCCAGCAACTTTATCTATACCCGTTACGGAAATCCCAATGTCGTTGCCACGGAGAGAGAAATAGCCCGACTGGAAAGCAGCCAGTGGGCGGTATTATCTTCGTCCGGTATATCCGCAATCGATATTGCGCTATCGATTTTTCAGGAGAGAGAAAACACGGGGACATGGCTTTTCTTCAGTGAGCTGTACGGTGGCACCAATGACTTTATCGACAAAGTGCTGGTGCAGCGGCGAGGTATCGACATCAAGCGGTTCCACCCGGACAGGGAAGCAGAACGATTCGACACCGGTAAGCTGGAAGAATTGCTGGATGAACTCAAGCCAAGGCTGCTCTACTTCGAAACGATAACCAACCCGCTTCTGATTATAGTCGATGGCAAGGATGTCATCCGATTGGCCAGAGACAGGGGCATCAGAGTAATAGTCGATAATACCTTCGCCACTTCCTGTCTCTGGCATCCGCTTGACAGCGGGGCCGATATCGTTATTCACAGTGCCACCAAATATCTGAGCGGCCATGGCAACATCACCGCGGGGGTGCTCTGTGGCAATGACCCTGAGATACGAAAACAGGCGCTGCTGTACCGGAAGTTTGTGGGCTCCATATTGAGTCCGGACGATGCCTACCGGCTCGGGACGCAGATAAAAACCCTCCGTTTGAGGTTTCAGAAGCAGTGTGAGAATGCGCATAAGCTGGCGCGGGAACTGGATTCACATGATGCCGTGCGCGCGGTGCGATATCCCAGCCTGGAATCCCACGCAACGCACCACGAAGCCGAAAGGACATTCAGCGGCGAGGATTTCGGCGCCATGATAAATTTCGAGCTGAACGGTGGCAGGGAAGCATGCGATAAGCTGGTCAAGCAATTGGCCGATAATATCGCCTACGTCCCGACGCTTGGCAATGCGGAAAGCATCCTGATGCACGTGCCCACTGTATTCGGGCAGGAGAAGTACCCCTTTCCCGGCATGTTGCGCCTGTCGGTTGGCTTTGAACCGTATCAGGAGCTCCGGAGCTGCCTCATCGGGGCACTGGACTCGATTGCCTGAACGGGATATGAGCAGTTCAACGCTAGGTTAAGTTCCCATCCGCGGCCATGGCATCAAGGCTGGAAATCAGGGCATCCACCGTCCGGTCAAGTTCCTCTTCGGTATGCAGACCGGACATGACAAAGAACCTTCCTCCCATGGTGGCAATGCCTCTCTGTAGCAGGTGTAGACAAAGTCCTAACTTCACATCCGCTTTCGACATCAACTTCGCCACATCTGACGTGGGTGGCAGGCTATCATCAGCCGGTTCATAATCGGGCGGACCAAGATAGACATGGATAATTGTTCTCCCATAGAGTCGGCCGGCATACCCTTTATCCTTCAGTGCTTGATTGCCCTTCTTCCTGAGGTATGCGCCCAGCTCATTGGCCCGTCGCTGTGGTTCGCCGTCAAGGTACAGCTTGCAAGCAGCCACCCCAGCGGCCGCGGTGAGCGGGTTGGCATTCCAGGTTCCAGAGTGCCGGGCGAAAGGTTGGGGAGGAGCCTTGGGCTTGAGCATGTCCATTACATCGGCCCGACCCCCAACCGCACCGACGCCGAGCCCGCCTCCGATAATCTTGCCCAGGCTGGTCAAATCGGGCGTAACGCCGATGGTTGACTGCCAGCCACCGTTGGATTCGCGGAAGCCGGTAACCACCTCGTCGATAAGGAATATCGTGCCATATTTGCGCGCCAGCGATGGGATGCTGCGGATGAAATCCGGGTCCCAGGGAACCTGCCCGGCCATATGGGCGCCGCCGCCTTCAACCATGACCATGGCGTACTCTTTGGTCGCCAGTTCCTTTTCCAGCAGTTTTAAATCGTGCCCGGGCAGCATGGTGACATAGTCATTGCTCACTCCCGGCGTAGTGGTGACGACAAGCTCATCGCCCCAGCCGTGAAAGTTCTCAACAAAGCGGAGTATTCTCTTACGACCGGTAAAGAGGCGGGAGAGACGAGCCGCCATCATGTTCGCTTCCTGGCCGCAGGGGAAAAATTCTATCTTTTCCATTGCCGGCATCATGCGCTGGATCAGTTCCGCCCATTCTATCTCAAGTTCATGGTTTTCCCCGTAATGGGTCCCTTTAACCACCTGCTCCTGCACCGCCTGGACAACCGCGGGATGGGCATGGCCCAGAATCAGGGCACCGTGCCCCATGACATAGTCAATGTATTCGTTCCCATCGATATCCCATTTGCGAGTCCCCTGCGCTCGCACCACGTAAGGACGGAAAGGGTCAAGGACACGGGCAGTGTGGGTGGCGCCATTGGCCGCGAAAATTCGCATGGCGCGTTCATGCAGCTTCTTTGAGTTGGGGTGCGTCCTAACATACTCATCGACAATATTTAAAGTATTAATCGTCATTTTCAGCCCCCCTTTAATTCCTGTAGCGATATTTTACCCTATATGGGTTTTATTTTAAAGCCTTCACTCCTCAGCAATGGCCTTGCTCTCTTCGTTTTACCCTCCCAACCCCGCCATCACCTTGGGCAGTATCAATCGAGGCAGAAACAGCGACAGGTCAGGCCAGTAAGTGGTGACCAGCACCACCGGCAGAGCACCGAAAACCATGAAAACCAGTGCCGGCCTTATCATTTTATCAACGCTGACATTGCCGATGCGCGCTGCCAGGTAGAGGATGGGAGCCGTGGGTGGGGTAACATTCCCCAGACCCAGGTTGGTGCCCAGAATGGCCGCGAAATGAATGGGATGAACCCCGATGTGCTGCATCAATGGAAACAGAAGAGGTGCCGCCAGTAGGGTGCCGGTGAAATCGTCAACAATCATGCCCAGCAGAATCAAAAAGACGTTCACCAGCAGCAGGGTTATGTAGTAGTTCTCGGTGACCCCGCCTATCATCTTAATCAGACTCTGCGGAATCTGCTGCATGGTCATCACTCGGCTTAAAATGATGACAAAGACAATCATCAGAACGACCACGCCGGTGGTAACACACTGAGAAACAAAGGTTCTCCCGATTATTCTGATGGTAAGGTAGCGATAGACGAAAAGTCCGATGATTATGGCATAGATCAGGGCGACAACCGCGGCTTCGGTGGTGGTGAATATGCCACCATAGATACCACCCAGGAGGATAATGGGCAGCAACAGGGTGAAAAATCCTTTCCAGATAGCAACTCCCACCTGCTTGGTCTGTGACTTAATCGGTATCGGGGGCAACACCCTGATATTGGGATTATTTCGAACCATAAAATAATTAACGACACAGTAAATGATAACGGTGAGGATGCCGGGCCCCACGCCGGCCAGAAAACAGGCGGTGACGGGCACCCAGGTAACAAAGCCATAGAGTATCATCGGTACGCTGGGAGGAATCAACTGCCCCAGCACCGATGCCACTGCCAGCATCCCGGTGGAATATCCTCTGGAGTAACCCTGCTTTTCCATTTCTGGAACCACCAGCGGGCCCAGGGATGCCACGGCCGCCGAGCAGGTGCCGGCGATGGCGCCAACCATGGCACAGGCTACTATCGAAACCATCCCCAGGCCACCTCTAATCCGCCCCACCAGAGCATCGGCCAGAGCCACCAGCCGGTCGGCCATGCCTCCCAGGCTCATAAACCCGCCCAGCATGATAAAGAAGGGAACGGAAAGGAGGGTAAACGCTTTCAACTTATGGAAAGCCATGGGCAGCTGCGCCTCGGCCTCAAACCCGTAGACATAGACCAGGAATACCAGCGCCGCCATGAAGGCAAAGGGAGCGGGCACGCCGAGCATGAGCAAACCTATCAGAATAGCCAGGTCAACAAATATACCCAGGTTGGGTATGCCAAATAAAGCGGTCTCCAACTCGGCCTATGCCTCCTTCCTCACAAATAGCGGAGGCTTATTCCAGAATAGCTGGCGCGCCAGGTCTATCGTCTCTACCCAGAAGTAAAAGCCCCCCAGTATACCAGCGCCGAAGAAAATGGAGCTGCGTCCGTATATCATGGGGTATCTCAAGGTCGCCGTCTCCATGTTGAATGCCAGGTCAGAAAGGAAGAATTGATAGCCCCACCAGACAAAAAGCATGGCCAAGCCGAGAGTTATCAGCGAGGCGATAAATCTGATGGCAAGCCGCCGCTTCGGGTTATGAATGGCAATTTCCACTACGTCCACTCTAATGTGAGTCCGCTCATAAACGGCGTAAGCCGCCCCCATCATGTAAAACCAGAAGGCAGGAGTAATAGCGATTTCTTCCACCCAGAGCATGGGAACATGGAAGACATAGCGCAGCCAAACCTGAACAAAAACCAGCACCACCAGAGGGATACAGGACACCAGTATCACCCACCACATGAGCGCTGGTAACCAGCGGAATGCCAGCTTACTGGCCAAAGAGCTTATAATTGCTGCCATATTTCCTCATATCCAGTCGGTGAGGGAACTCGGGCGAGTTCCCTCACCGGTTAAGCAAAACTTGCTGTTCCAGGCAATTATCCGGGTTGCGGTATTCCCAGCGCATCATACAAATCATTGATGATGGCCTTACCAATGATTGGAGTGAGCTCTGGCCATACCTCTTCAAAGACCGCTTGCTGCATGCGCTCCCACTCAGCATCGGTGGGTTCCAGTACCGTCCAGCCATAGTCCTTCAGCATTTGCATATACTTCTGGTCCATCTCCTCGGCGTATGCCGCCTGCTCGTTCTGTATTTGCTGAGCGGTCTCGGTGAGAATCTGCTGATCCTCCGCAGTGAGCGATGCCCAAGCATCATTGTTGACCACAAACCAGATGGGCTCAATGTAGTCCTTGTAGTGAAGGTATGTATTCTGTATATCCTTGAAGATCCAGGCCTGCATGGTGCCACCACCCTGCTGACCGTCGACGATTCCGGTCTGGATGGAGGTATAGACCTCGGCAAAAGGCATGCCCACCGCCAGGTAGCCCAAGGTCTCGGCAGTTAGCTGGCAAGCGGTCAGGGCCATGACCCTGATTTTCATGTCCTTGGCCACATCAGAATTCCACGGGTCGCGGGGAACCTCAGCGGTGGTTATGCCACCGATGCCAGCACACCAGGCACCGAGAGCCCGGTAGCCCAACGGAATCATGATTTTGTTATTCAGGGTCTCATAGACATACCCACCCGGCGCCCACAGGCGTTGGGCCGCATCGTAGTCTATGAATACGTACGGGATATAATAGCCTACGGCGATTCTGGGGTCAAAGGCATCATCCAGGGCCTCAAACATCATCTCGACATCACCGCGGATGACCATCTCCTGGATGGCATCCCATCCCCCCAGCACCCCATCGGCATAGCCGGTGATGTCAACTCGGCCATCGGTCCTCTCCCTCACCAGATCGCCGAAACGGAACATGGCCTGAGCACCTTCGGCATCGCTCGGATAATTGGTGCTGTTTCGCCATTTATACTGGTACTCGGTTCCCGGTGGTGCCGCTGTCGCCGGTGCACCCGGTGCCGGGGCTGGTGCCGGTTTGGCGCAGGCGGGAACAATCAAGGCCATGACTAACACCAGTGCCAGAGCAACCAACAGTACTTTTTTATTCACTTGTTCACCTCCCGTTAAAATATCGAAAGTCATCCCGGTAAGTATCTATTTTTTGAAGGCTATCACCCCCTCTTTTTATAATTTCAGATGTTCGGCGGAATTATAACTTGAATGTCTAAAACTTACGGGTCTCTTTTCGCTAATTAAGGCAGGTATCTAAAATAACTGCACAAATTGATACCATTATTGTGCACAACGTGATGGCTGTCAAGACATTTCTACCTGATTTTGAAAGAGGACCGGCTAAATTCAGGTAATTAGCGGAATTTCACCTCATGGTCACTGATTATTTTGCACTGAAGAGCATAAAACTATATTATTGATAACGGCAGATTTTCTACGTGGTTTTCGCTGCTGAATATTATAAAAGGGGCATATATTTGGAAATTGTGTTTGACCAGAGAGGAAAAGAGGATAAGCCAGCTGATGCACTCAAAACACTGTTACTCAGCCGATATGAAATTGAAAAACTGCTTACCATGAATGAGGCATTGAAAGCGGTTGAAAATGCTTTCAGTCTCAAAGCTCAAGGCAAGGCAATCATGCCCAGCAAGATATATCTAGACCTGCCGGAATACCACGGTGATTTCAGGGCTATGCCCGCCTATATCGATGGCAGCGCCGGCATGAAGTGGGTGAGCGTCTACCCTGATAACCGCAAGTACAACCTGCCAACGGTGATGGCCTTAATTATTCTGTGCGACCCCAAGACCAGCTACCCGATGGCCATTATGGATGGCACTCACATCACTAATATGAGAACCGGGGCTGCGGGAGGAATAGCGGTCAAATATTTAGCCAGAAAAGACTCTTCGATTATTGGAATGATAGGAGCCGGCAAGCAGGCAGAAGCGCAACTGTTAGCTATAAGCGATATCCTGCCCAAAATCGAGGAGGTCAAGGTATACTCCCAACCGGAGGGAACCAGCCAGAGTTTTTCCCAGAAGATGGCATCAAGGCTAAATATAAACATTCATCCGGTTGGAACCGCCGAGGCGGCCGCGCAAGCTGATATTGTCGTAACCACCACCTATGCTACCAGCCCGGTGGTTAAAAAAGCATATATCAAACCGGGAACTCATATAAATGCCATTGGCGCCGATGCACAGGGGAAGCAGGAGATTGAAACCAATTTGCTGCTGGAGGCCAAGATTATCATTGATGAACTTGAGCAGGCACGTCATTCCGGTGAAATTAACGTCCCGTTCTCGCAGGGGCTTTTAAAAACAGACGATATCTACGGCACGCTGGGGGCAGTGGCGGCGGGTATGAAAAAAGGGAGAGAAAACGATAATGAGATAACGGTCTTTGATTCCACCGGGCTGGCGATTCAGGACATAGTCTGTGCCAAACTGGTATATGAAAAGGCCATGGAGAAAAAAGTTCCCGCTTTCAATTTTTCTGAATAGAAAAAGGAGGTTTCAAATGTCCGGAGGTTATGTTGGCAAGGTCGGTTTTATCAATCTGACCAGTGGTGAAGTCCGCGAACAGGAACTGGACGAAAGGCTGGCGCGGGATTTTATCGGTGGACACGGACTGGGCGCTCGTATATTGTTCCAGAGACAGAAGGGCCGGGTCGACCCTCTGGGACCGGAAAACATACTGGGATTTGTCACCGGCCCTCTGACCGGCACACCGGTACCGACCGGCGGTCGCTACGCCGTGGTATGCAAATCGCCGCTTACCGGTGGCTGGGGTGATGCCAACTCGGGCGGTTTTTTCGGGCCCGAGCTCAAATTCGCCGGCTGGGATGCGCTTTTTATCTCAGGGATAGCGCCAAAGCCATCATATCTGTTGGTTACCAACTCAGGCATTGAAATAAAGGACGCCTCCCACCTCTGGGGGAAAGACGCTATCGAAACCGAGGAAGTCCTGGCGAGAGAGATTGGCGACCCCGGGGTTTGCGTTGCCTGT
>CAYFVI010000058.1:0-7506 GCA_964346525.1 uncultured Dehalococcoidaceae bacterium | reverse complement strand
GCCCAGGCGCTAACGGTGGAGGAGGGGAGGAAATATGGTATGGGCTCGGCCATTGCAGCGCTCACCACGGCGATGAGCATTGGTATGGCAGTGGGGCCAGTCCTGAGCGGTGCTGTTGTCGATTTCGCCAGCATCAACGCGGCGTTTTATTTCAGCGCCGGTATAGCCCTTATGGGGGCAGCTTTATTCGTGTGGTTTACCCGGTCACGGTAGGGGGTAATCATTGCGTCGCTGGCCATAACCGGCGGTGGATATAGCTGATCAGGAAAAGAAGCAGGCCGCTTATCAGCAGTGCCCCCAAATCCAGATACTTGATGGATAGCAGTTTGCTGATAAGACCCGTCGCACCCCCACCGATAAGTGCTGCCAACGCTCCCGCGCCCGTAACCTTAAGGCGGTTCTTGAAAAAGCCAGCGAGCACGGGTAAAATCACACCTGACGTATATATCGTGTAGGCGAAGAGAAGGGCGCTGATGACACCCTTGAGCATTAATGCCACGATGAGTGCACATATACCCAGCAGCACTATGGCCCACTTAGAACGGGGAAGTACGCCTGCCGGGCTCGTGGTGGGCTTGAACCGTCCGATTATGTCTATGGTCAAAATGGTGCTGGCGCTCAGTAGAGTGGTATCGGCTGAGGACATTACGGCGCAGAGCAGCGCGGCCAGGACGATACCGCCCAGGAGCGGTGAGAACAATTCCTTGATGACGGTGGGGAATGCCTGCTCAGCCGCAATGTCGGGGAATATGGAGGCGGCGCCCATGCCGATGATGGTGATGGCAAAGGCCAGAGGGATGATTAGAGCCGCAGTCCACAATGTGGCCGTCCTCGCTACCCCGTCATCACGGGCACAGAAGATACGGGAATACATATCTGGCCCGACGACGTAGGTCAGGCCGACGAGCAGTAGGAGGGTAGCCATGGTAGCGCCGTCAAACTGTGCGCTCAACGGAAAGGCAAACTGCCCGGCGGGCAGTGAGCTTTGCAGCCCTTCCCATCCCCCCAGCCTGGTCAGGAGTAAGGCCAGACCAACAAAGATACCGGCGAAAATCACGACCGCCTGCAATAAATCGGTGCGGATGACGGCATGCTGACCGCCCAGCACGGTATAGGCGACGAAGATAAAAGTGAAAACCACCATCCACATTTCCGGGCTGCCGGCGGCCAGGATGCCCATTATTTTCCCGGCAGCGATAATCTGAGCGGCGATAATCCCTATCCAGGCAACCACAATGAGTATGGAGGCGGCCAGTGCCATCCGTCGGTCATATTGTCTTTCCACCAGTTCGGGAAGGGTGTAAAGCGCTAGGTTCCTGACCTTTTTGGCAAAAAAGAGGCCCAGGAACACTAGGCCGATACTTCCCACCAGCAGCCACCAGGCCCCGGTCAGTCCCTGTTTGAAACCCAACCCCGCCATGCCAATGGTGGCTGAGCCACCGATGATGGTAGCCAATAATGAGCCGATGATGAATGGAGAGGAATTTTTTCTGCCGGCAACGAAAAAATCATCAGGCCCCCTCGCCTTCCGGCGGCTCGCCACACCGATGGCGAGCATAACCAGGAAGTAGAGGGCGACGATTACCAGTCCGGTCATGTCAGTGGCTTATGCCTTCCGTTCTTATCAGGGCTTATCGCTTGTGTTATATAAAACTGGCTGGCTAAAGAAAAAAGGATTCCGGTGATTAGAGGAAAGAAACCTTAACCGTTATAAAGTATCGTTATCTTCTCGGCTTTTCCAAACCGAGGAGCGCAATTTCAATGGATTGCCCGCATTTGGAACAGGTGACATTGAGCGTTATTGGCTGTCTCATTACCCGTTCGGCAACGGCCGTAACCACGGAGTCGATGTTGTCCAGACGCTGGTCCAGCATATCCAGCCGCTGGTTTATGCGCTCGATATCTGCTTTTGTGTCTTCGGCCACGGAAGCGGCTTTCCGGTCCTGCGCCAAAACAAGGCCTCCTATTAGATGTGGTTACCTAATTATACGTGCCAGAGGATAATATGTCAAAACCATACATGGCGTATTGATTTATCAAGACTATGGGAGTATAATTTCAAAACTAAAAGGTGTGAACATAGAACGTTAGCTAAGGAGGGAGTCAGATGCCTGAGGAGGAAATCGGACAGGTAAGCGATTTCTTCGCTCATCCGGTGGTCGCCGGCATTGAGCTCACCGGAACGCTGAAAGTGGGGGACCGAATCCACATCAAGGGACACACTACTGACCTTGAACTGACGGTGAACTCAATGCAGATCAACAATGTGAACGTTGATGAAGCCAAACGTGGCGATTCCGTCGGAATAAAGGTGACGGAACGGGTGCGACGCGGTGACCATGTCTATAAAGTCACCGACTAAGTGAAATGGGCTGCTTGTCAGAGTCTGGCAAGTTGCAGTGTTAGCCCATGGCTTTGAGCAGGTTCGCCGTCTCGATGGCGCTGACCGCAGCGTCAAACCCTTTATTGCCTCCCTTGGAACCGGCACGTTCTACCGCTTGCTCCAGGGTTTCGGTGGTGATGATGCTGTTGACCACAGGAACCCCGGTCTCAAGACTGACGCGGGCTATCCCCTTGGTGGCTTCAGCAGCGATATACTCCCAGTGAGGTGTGCCGCCGCGGATGACCGCGGCCAGACAGATAATAGCATCATACTTTTTGGACTGGGCCATTTTCTGGGCGACAAGCGGGATTTCAAATGAGCCCGGCGTCCAGGCAACCTCGATGTCTGCTTCGTTGACGCCGTGGCGCAGCAGAGCGTCCTGCGCTCCTTCCAGCAGTTTGCGGGTAAAGAACTCGTTGAAGCGGGAAACAATCAGGCCGAACTTAAGCCCTTCGCCCAGCAGTGAGCCTTCATAGCTTTTGCCCATAATCCTCTCCTTTTCGCCGTGATTAGTCACAGCTTTCGGGTTTTGTTCTGGTCAGTTTCAGAGTATGCCCCAGCTTTTTCTGTTTTGTTTGCAGGTAGTTCGTGTTGAACGGGTTCGGGGCCGTGATAATCGGCACGGTCTCCAGCACCTTGAGCCCGTAGCTTTCCAGTCCGATTACTTTCTTGGGGTTATTGGTGAGCAGGCGGATATTGTGCAAGCCCAGTTCCGCCAGAATCTGGGCGCCTACGCCATAGTCCCGCAGGTCCGGGGCAAAGCCAAGCGATAGATTGGCCTCGACGGTATCCATCCCCTTGTCCTGAAGGGCGTAGGCGCGGATTTTATTATGGATGCCGATACCCCGTCCTTCCTGTCTCATGTAGAGGAGGACACCGCGTCCTTCCTCGGCGATGCTTTTCATCGCTATCTCTATCTGTTCCCCGCAGTCACAGCGCAGGCTGTCGAATACCTCGCCAGTGAGGCACTGGCTGTGCACCCTGACCAGCACCGGGTCATCGGTGGCCACGTCCCCCATCACCAGGGCGATGTGTTCATCCGGGTCGATATTGCTGCGGTAGGCGATGGCGGTGAAGTTGCCGTATGGCGTGGGCAACTTGGCTTCGGCCACACGGTGCACCAGCCTTTCGTGACGGAAACGGTAAGCGATGAGGTCGGCCACACTCACGATTTTAATACCGAAGCGCTGGGCCATTCGCTTGAGCTGAGGCAAGCGGGCCATGGCGCCGTCTTTATTCAGAATCTCACAGATTATCCCGGCGGGGTAGAGACCGGCTAGCCGGGCCAGGTCAACGATGGCTTCCGTGTGCCCGGCACGTACCAGGACGCCGCCTTCCCGGGCCCGCAGCGGGAACATATGCCCCGGCCGGACAATGTCTTCGGGCTGCGTGGCGGGGTCAAGCACCGCCTTTATCGTCTCCGCACGGTCGGCTGTGGAAATGCCGGTGCTCACCCTGTGCTTGGCCTCGATGGATACGGTGAAGGCGGTGGAGAACCTAGAGGTATTTTGCTCCACCATCATGGGGATTTGCAGCTCATCAAGGCGCTTGCCCGTGATGGGCAGGCAGATAAGCCCTCGCCCATGTCTGGCCATGAAGTTGATGGCATCGGCGGTCACCTTCTCTGCGGCCATGGCGAGGTCGCCCTCATTCTCCCGGGCCTCATCATCGACGATGATGAGGCACTTGCCGGCTCTGATATCTTCAATTGCTTCCGGAATCGTGGCTAAACCGGTAGTCATTTCTTCTCCGTTAACTTTTTATCCGATGGTAAAACCATGCTCAATCAAGAATTCTGCGGTCAGGCCGCTGGTCTGAGGCTGGGTGAACAGCGCTGTGTACTTGGCGATGATATCCACTTCAAGGTTGACCACATCGCCCACTTTTCGGCTGCCCAGAGTGGTGTTCTGGCGCGTATACTCGACCACCGAGACTCCAAAGGAGCTGCTATTCTTCTCCGTTATGGTCAGGCTGATGCCGTCGACCGCGATAAACCCCTTGGGCACGGTGTAGCGCAGGACCTCAGGTGGTGCTTCGAAGCGGAAAAGCAGCGCGTCTCCTTCCCATTCCTGTGAGACGATGCGGCCAACATCATCTACGTGCCCCTGAACCAGATGCCCGCCCAGCCGGCCGCCCAGCGCCATCGGTCGTTCCAGGTTGACGCCGTCGCCGACTTTAAGCAGTCCGAGGTTGGTGCGCTTCAGGGTCTCCGGCATGACATCGACGGAGAACGAGCTGTGGTCGAAATCAGTGACTGTCAGGCAGGCGCCGTTGATGGCAATGCTGTCGCCCGGTGTCATGCCGCTGGCAATCTGCGGCCCGGAGATTACCAGCTTTGCCGTCGCTGCCGATAGGACTTTACCTACCTCTTCTATTATGCCGGTGAACATGGCGTTACCTTGACATAAAATTTTAATTATCGCCATTGTAACATTTATACAATTGGAAATGCAATAGCCAGGCCTGATTCAGGAAGGCGTTAACGGGCTTAGTCAATGCTGTAGGCTACCTGTACGGATAGCCTGATTTCGGTCTCACCCGGGCTGATTGGGGTAGGCGCTGCCGCGGGGGCGGGAACCGGGGCCCCAGCATAGAACTCGCGCACCACCGGCACAGCAACCCCGCTCTCGCTGATATAGGTCACTCTGCCCAGCTTCACCCTACCCAGGTCGGCCAGCTGCTCCGCCTTGGCCTTGGCATCGGCCATGGCCAGTTCTCGGGCCTCTTCATAATAGGCAGACGGGTCGTCCACGGTAAAGCTGATGCTGTTGACCCGGAGATAGTCACCGCCGGCCCGGGTTACGGCATCGATGACGGTCCCCGTATCCTCCACCTTCCGGACCTTGGCCATCACCATATTAGTGACCCGATAGCCGACCAGTATTTCCTGGCCTTCCTGCTCTGACCATCTCCTCACCGGGTAGATGCTGAACTGCTGCGTCTGGATGTCCTTCTCGGCAATGCCGGCGTTATCCAGCTCATCGAGCACCGCCGTCATGACGGTCGCGGCGTAGCTTTGTGCTTCGGCTACACTGCTCGACTGCACTTCCACCCCCAGGCTGAGTATGGCGACGTCCGGCACAACGCTGACCTTGCCCTCGCCCGTGACCCAGATGCCGTTGTTCTGCAGGTTGATAATAGCGCCCAGGCCGGACTGGGCTTGGGTCGTGGACGATGGTGGCGAGAGCGATTCACACCCCGCCAGACCGAAAATAATGGTTGGGAGCACCAGTAAAAGAGCAATGAATTTCCAGTTCATCGGTTACCACCTCGTAATTTTGAGTTTGTCTATTGAAAAGTATATCGAATGACAGAGGCGAAATCAAGGTGGAGATGTTAAGCGCATTATAGTCCCAGCGACTTCGTCGTCCCGTCCCTGTTGAAAAGGAACTTTCTGGCCCACAGGGAGACGTAGACCAGTCCGATAAGCACCGGCACTTCAATCAGGGGGCCGACCACCGTGGCCAGCGCCTGCCCGGAATTGATGCCGAATGTGCCCACGGCCACGGCAATGGCCAGCTCGAAGTTGTTGCTGGCGGCGGTGAAGGATATGGTCGCCGTCTGTGAATAGGCGAACCGCAGTGCCCAGGAAATAAGGTAAGAGACGCTGAACATCAGCAGGAAGTAGGCCAGCAGCGGCACGGCGATGCGCAGCACATCCATGGGCAGGGTTACGATGTACTCCCCTTTCATGGAGAACATGACGAAGATGGTGAACAGCAGGCCGACCATGGCGGTAGGGCCCAGGCGTGGGGAAAAGACCTCCTCAAACCAGTTCCGGCCCCTGTAGCGTATTACGGAGAAACGGGTGATGATGCCGGCGACCAGCGGGATGCCCAGAAATATGAGGACGCTTTTCGCGATGTCCCACATGGATACCCTGACTACGGTGGCCTCATCGCCGCTGAGCCATGAGGAGGCGATGGTGATGTAAAAGTAGGCCAGCACGGAGTAGAACAGCATCTGGAAGATGGAATTGAGGGCGACCAGCACCGCACAGTACTCATTATCTCCCTCAGCCAGCAGGTTCCAGATGAGCACCATGGCGATGCACCGCGCCAGCCCGGTGATTATCAACCCCTCGCGGTACTCCGGGTACTCGGAGAGGAAAAGCCAGGCCAGGCCGAACATGATGGCCGGACCGATGAGCCAGTTCAGGATGATGGAGACGCCGAACATCTTCCAGGCTTGGGCCACCTTGGACAGCTCTTCGTACCTGACCTTGGTCAGCACCGGATACATCATCCAGAGGAGGCCGATGGCGATGGGCAGTGAGACGGTATCGATGCGCAGGACATCGAATATGGAGGCGATTTCCGGAAAGAGATAGCCCAGCCCCACCCCGAGCGCCATGGTGAGGAAAATCCAGACAGGAAGGAAGCGGTCGATTAGGGAAAGGCGGCCGGCAACATTGGCTGGTGTGCCGTTATTCATCGGGTTTTCCCTTTCTTTCCGGCATGCAGCCCGGGCCAACACGCCTGGCCAGTTTCAGCCTGCGTCTGTCCTCGGCCAGCGTCTTATCCTCGATAGGGCAGTCCTGAAGTAACTGGGCAAGAGACGTAGCGTAGCGGTTTGCCGTCTGCCGGTCTATCGAATAGAGGACCCACAGACCATTGCGCTTGGTTTTCAGCAGGCCGGCATTCTGCAAAATGCCGAGGTTGCGAGAAGCTCTGGTCTGTGAGATATCGAGCGCCTGCATGACTTCGCAAACGCAGCACTCCCGCTCCAGAAGCAGGTGGAAAATGCGGAGTCGGGTCTCATCGGAGAGGGCCTTCATTAACTGAATGAAATCTCGCATCTTGAAAAATGAAAGCATATGATTATATGCGCATTAACGCATATATTTTATACTTTTGGTTTTATGGCTGTCAATAAGGGATTTTTCCGATTTGATGGAGCCGGTAAAAAGCAGGGTTGAAGTGGCCTTCACGGCGTATAAAAGCGCCGGGGTGAAATGTTATAATTAAATGATGGATATCCTTGCCGACCTCAATCCCGCGCAACGGGAAGCTGTCGAGACCATCAGCGGGCCGGTGCTGATTCTGGCCGGGCCCGGGAGCGGCAAGACCAGGGTTATCACCCACCGCATCGCCTATCTCATCAGGGTTTGCGGCGTCAGCCCG
>CAYFVI010000057.1:0-6153 GCA_964346525.1 uncultured Dehalococcoidaceae bacterium | reverse complement strand
TAATGCTACACAAAATAATCTCTTTATGTCAAAAGCACTCCTTTACGCCTTCCAAATCTTGACAGCGTAAACGATGTATGTTAGTCTGCAACACATAGCGGCAGGAGAGACCCGCGAGGGCGCCGAAGGGGAAAATCCTTCCCCTGGAAGGGTGAAACTCTCAGGCAAAAGGACTGCCCGAAATAATACCTCTGGAGAGTCCTTCAACAGAAGGACACCGAAGGGGCAACCCTTCCCAGAAGGGTGATCTCTCAGGTAAAAGGACAGAGGGGCTGGTCTATTAAACGTAGATTGGCCCCTTTTTGTTTGGGGGTGAAAGAGAAAGAACCGGAGGCGGAGAAAGAAATGAAACCGCAAGATTACCGATATACAAAGGAGCACGAGTGGCTCTGCCCCGAGCTCCAGGGCAAGGCGAGGATTGGAATCACTGACTACGCCCAGTCCCAGCTCGGCGATATCGTCTTTCTTGATTTGCCCGAGCCCGGCGCTCAAGTGACGCAGTCTGAGAAGATGGGGGAGATAGAAACGGTTAAAGCGGTATCCGACCTTTTTTCCCCGGCCAGCGGGGAAGTGCTGGAGAGAAATCAGGCGGTGCTTGATGACCCGGCAGTGGTTAACAGGGACCCCTACGGCGAGGGCTGGCTATTGAGGATTGAACTGAGCCAGCCAGCGGAACTGAAAGCATTACTGAACAGCGACCAGTACCAAGAATTTGTCGCCGGGCTGTCTCAGGAAACGCCAGAGTAGGCAGGAGGGCTCATTACTTAATGCCTTCACCATATATCCCCAATACCGACCGAGACCGCGCTGTCATGTTGCGTGACATCGGCGCTGGTTCCATTGACGAGCTTTTTCAGGACGTTCCGGCGCAGTTTCGCGATGTCCGGTTTAACCTGCCACCACCCCTCACCGAACTGGAGCTCAAGGAGGACCTGCGTAAGCTATCGCGCCGGAATGCCAGCCTGGATGAGTACGCCTGCTTTCTCGGCGCCGGCTATTACCGCCACTTTGTTCCCGGTGTCGTCGGCCACATCACCGGGCGCAGCGAGTTCTACACCGCCTATACCCCATACCAAGCAGAAGCCAGCCAGGGAATATTGCAGTCCATATACGAATTCCAGTCGCTGGTCTGCCAGCTGACCGGGATGGAAGTCAGCAACGCCGGCATGTATGACGGCTCCTCGGCATCCGCCGAGGCCGTTCTGATGGCCTGCCGCATTACGGGTAGAAAAGAAGTTGCCGTACTGCCGACGGTAAACCCCGGATACCGCGAAGTCATAGGCACCTATGGCCGCGGTCAGGATATAACCATAAATGAACTGAAGCCGTATTTCAGAGAAATGCCCGATAAATGTGCCTGCTTGATGGTGCAGCAGCCGAACTTTTTCGGTTATTTCGAGGATGTAGCGCGTTATGCCGAGCTTGCGCACCGTGCCGGGGCGCTGCTGGTGGTTATCTTCGACCCCGTTTCCCTCGGCCTTTTTCTACCGCCGGGAAGCTACGGTGCAGACATCGCTGTCGCCGAGGGGCAGTCGCTGGGCAACCCGTTGAACTTCGGGGGGCCCGGACTCGGCATTTTGGCCTGCCGCAAAGAGCACCTGCGCCAGATGCCGGGCAGGCTCGTCGGCCGCGCCCTTGATGTGGAAGGGCAGACCGGCTACGTGCTCACCATGGCCACCCGCGAGCAGCATATACGGAGGGAGCGGGCGACCTCCAATATCTGTACCAACGAAGCGCTGGTGGCGCTCGCCGTCACTGTTTATTTGGCGGCGATGGGGAAAAGCGGGCTGCGTCGGGTCGCCGAGCTCTGCTACCACCAGGCCCACTACGCTGCGGAGAGTATAGCCAGACTGAAAGGTTATTCGCTTGCCTTCAAGCAGCCTTTCTTCAAGGAGTTCGTTATCCGCTGTCCGGTGCCGCCAGAAAAGATAAACCGGATACTTCTCAAAGAGAAAATCATCGGCGGCCTTGACGTGAGCCATCTGGTAAACAACGGGATGCTGCTCTGCGTCACCGAGATGAACTCAAGAACAGAGATTGACCGCCTCGTCTCCATTCTGGGAAAGCTATGAAAAAGGATAAGCATTATTTATTGCCGGATGTGAGCCAGCCGGGCAAAGTCGGCTGCCGACTCCCCGAACTGGATGTGCCGACGGCGGAACTGCCACCCCAAGAATTGCTGCGCCCGGAACTGGCGCTGCCCGAGGTCAGCGAAGCCGAGCTGGTACGGTATTTCACCTCCCTCAGCCGAAAAAATTATGGCGTGGATATCGGCTTCTATCCCCTAGGCAGCTGCACCATGAAGTACAACCCAAAATGGCACGAGGACATCGCCAGGCTTCCCGGATTTCAAGATATCCACCCTTACCAGCCGGTGGAAACAGCACAGGGGGCTCTGAAGCTTATGTATGAACTGCAGAAGCTGCTTGCCGAAATCACCGGGATGAATGCCGCCAGCCTAGCTCCGATGGCGGGGGCGCAGGGGGAACTGGCCGGCCTGCTGATAGTCAGAGCCTATTATCACGCGCGGGGCGAAAGCCGCCGGCGCCGAATACTGGTGCCGGACTCGGCCCACGGCACAAATCCGGCAACCGCTGCCATGTGCGGTTTTGAGGTGAAGACCATACCATCGAACGGCGATGGCAACCTTGATTTGAAGCACTTGACCAGTCTGATGAATGAAGGCTTCGCCGCCCTGACCCTGACCATGCCCACCACCCTCGGCCTCTTCGACCCGCACATTGCGGAGATAAGCGCCACTGTCCACGAAAGGGGCGGATTGCTCATAGGCGACGGTGCCAACCTAAATTCTCTGCTGGGAAAGGTGAAATTCGGCGACCTCGGTTTTGACTGCGTCCAGCTTAACCTGCACAAGACCTTCAGCACGCCACACGGCGGCGGCGGCCCTGGCTCCGGCCCGGTCTGCGTTAAGAAGAATCTGGCTGATTTCTTACCTTCGCCCATCGTTAAGAAAGACCGAAAGGGATACCAATTCATATCACCACCCAGATCAATTGGCCGCCTTGGCGCTGCCTGCGGGAACTTCGGCGTTATGGTCAAGGCCTACGCCTACATCCGTTCCCTCGGCGCCGAAGGACTGAAGGAGGTCAGCGAGAATGCCGTCCTCAACGCCAATTACCTAAAAGAGAAATTAAAACCATACTACCATTTACCCTATGACCGCACCTGCATGCATGAGGTCGTCTTCTCCAGCAAAACCCAGAAAGCAAAGGGAGTCGCCACTCTGGACATCGCCAAGCGCCTCCTCGATTACGGCTTTCACCCGCCCACCGTTTACTTCCCTCAGGTGGTTGAGGAAGCCATCATGATCGAGCCCACGGAAACGGAGAGCAAAGAGACACTCGATGCTTTCATCAAGGCCATGATTGAAATAGCCCGAGAAGCTGAGCAAAATCCAGAGCTGCTGCACAGCGCGCCGCACCATACTCCAGTGAGAAGGCTGGATGAGGTCAGCGCTGCCCGAAAGCCGGAGCTGTGCTGGAAAATGAAATGAGAGTAACACGGAATAGCCACCGGCCTTGCCGGAGAACATTTATTATAGACTACCTCGGCATGGTTCCTTATGAAGTCGCCCTGAACCTGCAGGAGCGATTAAAGCAACAGAGAGCGGAGGGCATGATTCCGGACACGGTCCTGCTGCTCCAGCACCGGCACATTTATACCGTAGGGCGGTTCCGCGGCGAAGGGGATATCATCGCCCCCCCGCCGAATATCCCCGTCTGCCAGACTAATCGCGGCGGCAGCATCACCTATCACGGGCCGGGGCAGCTGGTCGGCTATCCGGTTATGGACCTCAGGGCAAACGGGCTGAGCCTCCGCGAATATATCTATAAACTGGAGGAGGTCGTCATCAGGCTCCTTTCCGGTTTCGACATTGAGGCACAGCGCAACGGGGATTATCCGGGAGGGGTCTGGGCAGGAGAAAGAAAAATCTGCTCCATCGGCATCAATGTCGGCCGCCACGTCACCACACACGGGTTCGCCCTCAACGTAAACAATGACCTGAAGTATTTTGAGTACATCCGGCCCTGTGGCTTGCAAGGAACAACAATGACCTCGATGGCAGAGCTTCTCGGACAACCGGTGCTATTTGACGCCGTGGTAAACCGCTGGATACTTTTATTCTCGGAAGTATTTAACCTGGGGTCCGAAACGCACACGGGGCTACCCGTTGAGGAGGTTGCCATTGCCTAGGTTACTTCTGGTAAGACATGGCAACACCAAAGGCAACAGCGCGGAGAGGTTCTGGGGGCAGACCGATGTTGAATTGAGCGCCGATGGTATATGGCAGGCCGAGCGACTTTCCGATCGCTTGGCAGAAGAAAAAATCGATTTCATTTACTCCAGCGAGCTGCTCCGGGCTTCGGCCACCGCCGAAATCATTGCCTCTCGCCACCAGATGAAGGTGATAACCTGTCCAGAACTGCCGGAGATAAATTTTGGCAAGGTGGAAGGGCTATCCTTCAGTGAAATCGGCCAGCGCTATCCGGAACTGGTCAGAGCCTGGCCGACACGTAACCCCTCCTTTCGTTTCCCCGAAGGTGAAAGCATCAGCGACCTCAACAACCGGATAATGGGATTCCTCCCCCGACTTGAAAAACATACAACTGAGGATACCGTTCTGGTGGTGGCCCACAGCGGAGTGCTGCGACTTCTGGTCTGCCACCTGCTGAAGATAGATATCTGGCACTGGCGTCAGTTACGCACCGATTTAGCCTCGCTCAGCATCGTGGAGGCCCATTCGCAGGGTGCCACATTGACTTCCCTTAATGATACCTCTCATTTGCACTAAGCAAGGCTTCCCGTTTATCTTTCAACGCACTTCAGGCTGTGTTATACTTTTAGTGGAAATCAGTTTCCCCCTTGTAGCTTTATGGCCGACCCTGAAGAAGTAAAAAATAGAATCGAAAAGCTAAGGGCCGAGATAAATCACCACAACTACCGTTATTACGTGCTCGACAGCCCGGAGATCAGCGACGCTGAGTACGACGCATTGATGCGAGAGCTGCAGCAACTGGAAGAGCAGTACCCTCAGTTCCTGACCCCTGACTCTCCCACGCAGCGTATCGGCGCCGAACCTCTGGAGGCCTTCGGCGTGGTGGAGCACCCTATACCGCTGTTATCTCTGGGCAACGCCTTCTCCAGCGACGAACTGCACGCCTGGCATACTCGCGTCTCCCGACTGCTCGGAGAAGAAACCTTTGACTTTGTCGGTGAGCACAAGATAGATGGTCTGGCGGTGGCCCTGACCTACGAAAACGGCCGCTTCGTCACCGGGGCCACCCGCGGCGATGGCTTCCGCGGCGAGGATATCACGCAGAACCTCAGGACCATTCGGAGCGTCCCCCTTACTGTGCCCAAAGACGCCCCACCACGCTTTGAAGTGCGTGGCGAAGTATTCCTGCCCCTCGATGGCTTTCATCGGCTTAATCAGGAAAGGGAGAAGGATGGGCAGCCGTTGTTTGCCAATCCCAGAAACGCCGCCGCCGGTTCCGTGCGTCAGCTCGACCCCAAGATTACCGCCCGGCGTCCGCTGGACATTTATATTTATATGCTCGGCTACGCTGAGGGCGGAGCGGCACCATCGACCCACTGGGAAACGCTGGAATACCTCAAGTCGCTGGATTTCAAGGTAAACCCGAACAACCGCCACCTGACTGATATCGGGCAGGTGGAAGATTATTACCAGGCCTGGGTGGAAAAAAGAGAAAAACTCCGGTATGAGGCCGACGGCATCGTGGTCAAGGTGAACCAGCTAGACCTGCAGCAGCGGCTGGGAACCGTCGGCCGTGAGCCGCGATGGGCCATAGCCTATAAATTCCCCGCGGTGCAGGGCACCACCAGGCTAATCGATATCGGCATCAACGTCGGGATGACGGGCACCTTGAACCCCTACGCCATCTTGGAGCCGGTTTCGGTGGGCGGAGTGACCATCCGCCAGGCCGCCCTCCATAACGAGGATGACATCAGGCGCAAGGATATCCGCATAGGCGATACTGTAATCATCCAGCGCGCCGGCGACGTGATTCCTGAGGTGGTTGGCCCGGTGGTCAGCAAGCGCACCGGAAAAGAAAAGGAATTCAAGCTTCTGGAGAAAGTGTACGACCGGGAAAAGGGGCGCCCGGCGTGTCC
>CAYFVI010000056.1:0-3723 GCA_964346525.1 uncultured Dehalococcoidaceae bacterium | reverse complement strand
GCCACCGTGGTCAGCCTTTAAACTCAAAAAAAACCAGTTTTCAAGCGGAAAGTACTGTCGGAATGGTATTAGTGCCAGATACATACCATATGCGCCGTAACAGAATACTTGAGGTTTTGGTTGAGCTGGAAAATACCAGCGAGACAACGGCCAGCACAGCATATCTGCCGCCAGAATTATCGGTGCCGGGCATAAACGACGTGCTTCAGAATGCCATCGGAAGTGAAATCGTTCTAAAGGAATTAAGCGATATGATTGTGCGTTCCAGAACCGGTGGGGTGCTGTTCTGGGGCAACGTGCGGAAGTGCCTGGTCTCTCCCCCTTTTCCGATTAAACAGCAGGCGGTATTTAACGGATTCGTTACCGGGCCACTGCAAAGTCTACTCAAGATTGATTACACGATAGGTCTGATTCTGGTGCATCTTGGCGCCTATGCGGTGGGGCTGTGCCACGGCGAAAAGCTCATGACCAGCAAAGTGGGGACGGGGCTGGTGCACGGGCGGCATAAAAAGGGCGGTTCCTCGCAGCAGCGATTTCAGCGGCGCAGGGAAAAGCAAGCAGCCGAATTTCTGGACCGGGTATGTCTTCATGCCCGGGAGCAGTTTGAAGCGCAGGCTGGCAACATCGATTATATGGCCTATGGCGGACCTCGTCAGACCGTAATGCAACTGCAAAAGCGCTGTCCTTTTCTGGGCTCGTTTGAAGACCGTAGCTTACCCCCTCTCGAGGTGCCGGATCCCCGGCAAGAGATACTGGAAAAGGCGGTGGGTCGCGTCTGGTCGTCGCGGGTCACGGAATGGCGGGAAGAAGGGTAAATCCAGTATTCAATTATTTGTAGTATAGTTCTTTTAGCAGAAGAATGAACCTCCGGTCGCGCTCCTGTATGATTTCGGCGAGCGAATCTGGCGTATATGTGAAGAAGCCCTTTCCGGTCTTGGCACCGTAATCGCCGCGGTCGACTATATCCCTGAGCAGTTTGTTGGGCTGGGTTGAGGAATCCAGCTCCACAAGCAGCGTTTCGTCCACCTTACAGGTAACGTCCAGACCGGCGAGGTCTCTCACCAGCAGCGGCCCCAGAAACGCCAGCCGAAAACCGAGGCTGGTAACCACGGCGCGGTCGATGTCCTCGGCGCTGGCAGCACCGATTTCCACCAGATGGTACACCTCGCGGTTCATCGCCGTTTGAATGCGGTTGATAAGAAAGCCGAGGACTTCCTTCTGTACTTTGACCGGCACCTTTTTTATTTTCAGCAGGATTTCATAAGCTGTTTTATAGGTCTCTTCCGAAGTCTTTTCACCGGGCACGACTTCCACCAGCGGTACCAGATAGGGCGGGTTCATCCAGTGCGTGACGATGGCCCTCTCCGGCCTTTTCATCCGTGATGATATGCGGGTCATTGGGAAGGACGAGGTATTGCTGGCCAGGATGCACTCCGGGGAACAGTATTTCTCCATTTCCTGGAAAATCTCCGTTTTGGTGGGGAGGTCCTCAAAGACGGCCTCCGTAACCAGGTCGGCATCCCTGACGGCGTTTTCCAGGCGGTCAACCACGGTGATTCGAGCCATAATATTCCCTATTTCTTTTACTGGGATAAGTCCTTCACGGGCCAGGGTATCCAGATTGGACTTTATCTTGTCTTTTACCCCGGTTAATGCTGCTTTTGAAACATCGGTGATGGCCACCGGGTAGCCTTCCTGGGCATAGGCCTGCGCGATGCCGTGGCCCATGGTGCCGGCACCGATAACGCCCACTCTTCTGACCTGCTCCGCAGATAATACCATAGAAACCTCCTTGTATTAGCTTCACCAGTAACCTATTATACCCGCCAGCGAGATCGGTTTCTAGGTCAGTCATACAGATGACAGGCCACGAGGTGGTCCTTATGAATCTCCGCCAGGTTCGGGATCTGCTGGGGGCAGATTTTCATGACTTTCGGACAGCGGGTGTGGAAGCGACAACCCGACGGCGGGTCAATCGGTGAGGGGACTTCTCCGGGCAGCGGAATTCGTTTTCGCTGCTGATGAGGGTCGGGAAGGAGAACCGCCGAAAGCAGGGCCTGAGTGTAGGGATGGAGTGGCCTGTGGAATAAATCATCTCTCCCGGCCAGCTCCACTATCTGCCCCAGGTACATAACAGAGATGCGGCTCGAGACCTGCCCGATGACGGCGAGGTCATGGGCGATGAATATATAAGCGAGGGAGAGGTCACGCTGCAGGTCCATTATCAGGTTCAGTATCTGTGCCTGAACGGATACATCCAGTGCGCTCACCGGTTCATCGGCGACGATGAGCTTCGGGTTTACCGCCAGGGCACGGGCAATACCGGCGCGCTGCTTCTGCCCGCCGCTCAGTTCGTGGGGATAGCGGGTGGCGTGGCCCGACTCCATCCCCACGCGCTTCAGCAGCTCTTCCACTCTTTGGAGCCTATCTTCCTCGGTGCCAACGCCGTGGATGAGCAATGCCTCCCCGATGGAATCGCCTATGGTCATCCGCGGGACAAGGGAGGACTGCGGATCTTGGAAAATCATCTGCGCCTCCCTCCGCAGCTCCTTCAGCTGTTTCTTGCTCCAGGAGGTAATATCCTCGCCGCGATAGAGTATTTTCCCTGAGGTTGGCTCTTCCAGTCTCAGCAATGCCCGACCCAGGCTAGATTTGCCGCAGCCCGATTCGCCGACCAGTCCCAGCGTCTCCCCCTCAGTAATGAAGAAGGAAACGCCGTCCACGGCCTTGACATCGACAACATGCCGGGCGAGCAGACCGGCGGTTACCGGATAGTATTTCTTCAGATTTTCTACTTCCAATAATTTCTTGGCCATTTTAGTGAACCTGCGGTAACTGCGCACCTATTTATACAGATAACAGGCAGCGATGTGCTCTCCTGATATGACAAATTCCTCAGGTCTCTTTTGCTGGCAGACCGGCATATGCCACTGACAGCGGGGGTAGAAGATGCAGCCTCCCGGCGGGTCAATGAGGCTGGGGATAACTCCCGGAATGGGCGTCATCTTTTCCCAGCGCTCAGAGATGGAGGGCAGGCAATTGAGCAAACCCCAGGTATACGGGTGCTTCGGCCGGTCAAAGATATCGAGGACGCTGCCGGCCTCGGCGATGCGACCGCCGTACATCACGATGATGCGGTCGGCAATCCCGGCCACGGTGCCCAGGTCGTGGGTAATGAAGAGAATGGACATATCCCTCTCCTGCTTCAGGGCATGAAAAATGTCCAGGATTTGCGCCTTGATGGTGGTATCCAGGGCGGTGGTGGGCTCGTCGGCAATCAGGATTTCGGGGTCGCAGGAAAGGGCGGCGGCAATCATGGCCCGCTGCTTCATGCCGCCCGAGAACTGGTGGGGATAATATTTCATTCTCTCTTTGGTCTGGGGAATGCCGACCTGTTCCATCAGGCTCAACGCCCTGTCCCGGGCCCGCCGCCTGCCCAGCTTCAGATGAAGATTTATCTGCTCTCTTATCTGGTCGCCCACGGTGAACACCGGGTTAAGAGAAGACTGCGGGTCCTGGAATATCATGGCGATGCGGTTGCCGCGTATCTGCCTGAGCCGTGCCCCGGAACTCCGGAGCAGGTCCTCTCCGTGATACATTATCTTGCCATCGACTATCCTGCCCGGCGGGCTATCTACCAGGCGCAGGACGGAGAGAGCGGTGGCCGTCTTGCCGCAGCCCGACTCGCCCACCAGGCACAGGCATTCCCCTTTTCTCAGGTCA
>CAYFVI010000055.1:0-1577 GCA_964346525.1 uncultured Dehalococcoidaceae bacterium | reverse complement strand
TGGACCAGACCGGGAGCATCAACCGGCACGTAAAAACACACGGCGTAGTCGGCATCCTCCTCTTTCAGAGAAGTGGTCGGCATGACCAGATGCCCCAGAGCATTGACGGCGCCGGTGATGTGCACTTTGGCGCCCCGGACCACAATTCCGTCCTTCCTCTTATCGACAACGTGGACATACTGGTCGGGGTCAGCCTGTTGGCTTGGCGCGAGGCTGCGGTCGCCCTTCGGGTCGGTCATGGCCCCGGAGATGAAACGGTCCTCATTTTGGACTGTCTTGAGGAGATTAACGAAACGCCTGTAGTACTCGGTGCCATTTTTCTTGTCCATATCATAGGTTACCGAGTAGATGGCGTTCAGCGCATCGTGGCCGACGCAGCGCGCAAAGCAGCTTCCTGTCTGCTGCCCCAGTGCGCGCAGGGCCTTCACCTTCTGCACCAGGTCATGAGTGCTGTGGTGTACGTGGGTGAAAAGGTTTATCTTTTCTCCGGTTAGATGAGATTTGGTGGTTAGCAATTCCTCGAACTCGGGTGCCGTTGCCATATCATAGGTCAGGGCAGCAGCGTTGACGTGGGGGACAAAGGCGGGATGGTCCGCCACGCTATCGATTTTCTCCCCCATATAGTAAATCTCCGGCTTGACCCGGCGCAGACCTTCCCGGTAATCATCCCCACGTATCATACCCATAGCCAGGAACCTCGCAATTTTTAAAATTTATTCTTCAGGTTATAGGGAAATTATTCGTAGTAGCCGCGCCCGACGGCAAAGGCAATTGCGCCCAGAACCAGAAGACCCGCAAGCGCAAACCAGAAACTCCAGGTGAATTGGGGCATGATGGGTGCGATCACTTCGGCGGCGGTGACGATGCCCATCGCCGCGCATAGCGTACCGATAATGCCCAGAATGACAGATGCTAAGCCCATTGTTTACCCTCCTCGTTATTTATATCCGTTATGCCTAGTTTAGTATATAATAAGAAAAAGTTAAAGGTATTAATCGGGTAATTATTCCATCTGGTACCGGTTACAATGGTCAGTCTGGAACAGAAAATCGGCGAATTGCTCCGTCAGCGCGAAATGACGCTGGGGGCGGTTGAGTCGGCCACCGGCGGGCTAATCTCCCACCGCATAACCAATGTACCGGGCAGCTCTGATTACTACAAGGGTTCGGTCACCGCCTACAGCAACGAAACGAAGGCCGGAGTGGTCGGGGTGAAGCAGGAGACCATAGACCGGTATGGCGCGGTGAGCGCCCGGGTGGCGGAGGAGATGGCGGAGGGAGGTAAAAAGCTGCTGGCGGTGGATATATGCATTTCGGACACGGGCATTGCCGGGCCGGGCGGAGCCACCCCGGAAAAGCCGGTAGGGCTATTCTACCTTGGCTTGTCCCATCAGGGTGGGACATACAGCCGGCAGCACAACTTCACCGGAAGCCGTGAGCAAAACAAGAGGGATGCTGCGGAAGCTGCCCTGCGGTGGCTGAAAGAATTTCTGTCCGGTATGTATTAAGGGTTTAAAATCCATATCGAGATATTCAGGACGGAAGCGAAGCTCACCCACAGAATATACGGCACGAGCA